>NZ_NPDD01000149.1 GCF_002272245.1 Bacillus sp. 7884-1
CTGCAGGAGTTTCGCGCCTTCCACACAAATCAACAGAGTTCTAAAATCAACAGTTTCCTTTAACACAGCCAAATAAAAAAAGAACCAGGCGTAAAAAGCCTGATTCTGGCATTACATATTAGTATTCACCATCAAATGGAGTGAATGGGAAGTTGAATCTTCTTTCGACTTGACGCAGTCGTTGATTTACACGCTGCAGGCGACGTTGAAGCTGGTTTACGTCACGTTGAAGTTGATTGATTTGCCTTTCCTGACGCTCATTTTGTCTTTCGAGCTGACTAACTCTGCGCTCAAGTTGCTGCGGTTGTCTGTCCGGATCATACGGGTCATACTGGTCTTGTTGTGGTTGTGTATACACATCAAACTGGTCGTATGAATTATAATCATACTGTGTTGGTGGAACTTGATAATAGCCATAAGGATACATTGGGCAACTCTCCTTTTTTTTCAATTAATACCCTATAGATTATGTAGGTATATGTGGAGAGTGTGGGCATATGCCTAGTTAAAATGGAAACATAAACATAATATCAATCCTAAATAAACAATTATCTATTAAATACTATTCTTATATTGCTTTTTTAGCTTATTAAAATAGTAAAACACTAAAGTATTAATAATAAAATATTGAATATCAATGCAAAAAAAGTTATAATCGTTATATTCTAAAAATTATAAATGTTTTAAAGATTAATTTTTCAAAAGAATATTAGGGGGATGGGAAAATGAAGAAGTTTAAACTTTTAACAACGTTCTTGGTCATGGCTTTTATGTTAATCCTTACTGCATGTGGCTCGAGTGAAACAAGTGGTAATGGGGATGACTCCGATAAGGAGAAGAAAACTCTCCGTGTCGTAACGGATGCAGCATATGCACCATTTGAATATCAGGATAAGGGTGAAATTGTAGGCTTCGATATTGACTTAATTAAAGCGGTTGCGAAAGAAGCAGGTTACGAAATTGGTATTGCTCATACCGGGTGGGATCCAATATTCGTAGAATTAGAAAAGAAAATTGCTGATATTGGTATTTCGTCGATTACCATTAATGAGGATAGAAAGAAAACATATGATTTCTCAGTACCATACTTCTTATCTACTAATAAGATTATGGTTCCAGAAGGCAGTGATATCAAAAGTGCAGAAGATTTGAAGGATAAAACTATTGCTGTTCAAAACGCAACAACTGGTCAGGAAGCGGTTGAAGGTCTTCTTGGTAAAAACAGCAGTCAAATTAAAAAGTTTGAAAACAATAACTTAGCAATCCTTGAGCTTAAGGCTGGAGGAGCAGACGCGGTTGTTGCGGATAATACAGTAATTGAAGAATATGCAAAAAATAATCCAAATGATAAATTTGTCATTATTGAAGATAAGGACGCATTTGCCCAAGAGTTCTACGGATTAATGTTTTCGAAGGGCAGTAAGATAAAAGCGGATTTCGATAAAGCGCTAAACGAAGTGTTTGATAATGGAACGTATGCAGAAATTTACAAGGAATGGTTTAAGGTAGATCCAGATGTGCAAATACTAAAAGACCAACAATAAGAATGGAAATTGCGTAACTCTTGAAAACTAGAAGTTACGCAATTTTTGGTTTCATACCTAGTCTTACATTATTTAACAGAAGGTTACGGATTTATAGGGGGATTAATAATGGATATTCAGTGGAGTATTTTAGCGGAATACGCACCCTTTTTTCTTAAAGGGACGCTGCTGACAATTGGACTATCGTTAGCTGGTATTTTAATAGGGACAATCCTTGGCTTGTTTATCGGGTTAGGAAAAATGATGAAAAATAAATTTCTATCATTCCCTTTTGGCGTGTATATCACTTTGTTCCGTGGTACACCCATGCTCGTACAAATTATGTTAATTCATTTTGCGGTAGTACCGCTGTTTACAGGGGGAACAAATGGTATTGCTGCTGCGATTTTAACTCTGTCATTAAACTCTGCTGCATACATAGCGGAAATCTTCCGTGCAGGAATTCAATCCATTGATAAAGGGCAGATGGAAGCAGCCCGTTCTCTCGGGATGACGCATGTACAAGCTATGCGTTATGTGATTCTTCCACAAGCGTTTAAAAGGATGATACCGCCGCTAGGTAATGAATTTATTGTTTTAATTAAAGAATCTTCTCTCGCTTCGCTAGTCGCAGCCCCGGAACTTATGTATTGGGGACGAGCCATGCAAGGTCAATATTTCCGTGTATGGGAGCCGTATATTACGGCAGCGCTTATTTACCTTGTATTAACGCTTTCTTTAAGTTACGTATTAAGCCGACTTGAAAGGAGACTAGCAACAGAATGATTGAAGTGAAAAATTTAAAAAAGTCTTTTGGAACCAATGTTGTACTAAAGGATATTAATGTAACCGTTAAGCCGCAAGAGGTTGTGGTTGTGATTGGCCCATCTGGGTCTGGTAAGTCCACTTTCCTCCGTTGTATTAATCTTTTAGAATCCATTACGGATGGACATGTCTATATTGAAGGAACGGATATTACCGATAAAAAGTCAGATATCAATAAAGTACGGACAGAAGTAGGGATGGTTTTTCAACAGTTTAATCTGTTCCCACATAAAAAGGTTATCGAAAATATCATGCTTGCCCCAATGAAAGTCAGAAATACTTCCGCTCTTGATGCTAGGAAAAAAGGTTTAGAGCTTTTAAGAAAAGTAGGATTAGAGGATAAGGCAGAAGCGTATCCAGATTCTTTATCAGGCGGTCAAAAGCAGCGTGTCGCGATTGCAAGAGCACTTGCGATGGAGCCGAAAATCATGCTGTTTGACGAACCAACCTCAGCCCTTGATCCGGAAATGGTCGGAGAGGTTTTGGAAGTTATGAAGCAGCTTGCTAAAGAAGGTATGACCATGGTGGTTGTTACACATGAAATGGGTTTTGCAAAGGAAGTAGGGGACCGCGTAATCTTTATGGACGGCGGGCTTATCGTTGAAGAAAATGTTCCAAATGAATTATTCGATCATCCAAAGGAAGAGCGAACCAAAGCCTTTTTGAGTAAGGTATTATAAAAAAAAGAGGGAGGCTCACCACCTCCCTAATTTTTTGCCCATCTTTCAAGCTTGTCTGTATTTCTTGTTAAGAATCCTGCGACAAACTTAGGCATTCCGAATTCAACAATTTTTTGTTTTACTCTTTCTTTCATTTCATCAACAGTTAGGTCTGGCTGGGTAAATTCGCCGTTGATGTAGCAGTGGCTGCAATATTTTATACTTTTTGACCCGTCTTTTTCAGTTCCCCCGCCAAGTTCATCTTTTGCTAATGGCATTCCACAGCTTTGGCAAATTTTATAGGTTTTCATTATAAAACCACTCCATTTACTTATTTTCAAAATCAAATACGTCAACGATTTTATCTGCTTTTATCCGGTTTTGGCAGAGTCTAAATAGTTGCTCGAAGAATTCCTCCACTTCGAAAGTGGAGGCAGGAACTTTTATTTGTAGGGTTGTTGAGCCAAACATTTGCCTAAAATAGGCTTTTCGTTGAATGTTTTTCCCATCACGTTTTAAAGGATTGTACTTCCATACGATATGGGGGCTTCCATCTACTTTTTCAATTACTCTCAACTCCGCAGCTGTGGTTGATTTATTATGTAAGTAAATGACTAAATAATAGTTGTCATTGCGGTGCCAATCGATGAATAGAAAATAATAACTGGTGTCGCTATCTAGCCGAGTAACTTCAAAGCCTGCTAAGGTTTGTTTACCATTTGTCCATTGATGAAACCGTGGCAGTGTTCCATTAACTGTTTCCATTTTTTTAATATCATAATTGGCAGGTCTTGAATTTTTTATCAAATCTGCCAAATAAACGGCTTCGTCCTTTTCCAAAGTAAATGCTCCTTTTGGTTGATTGAATTCATTATACAGTGAAAGGGAATAAAAGTAGAAGCGCCTGCTTATTTAGTACAATGTATTCAAATTGAAATATTACTGAAACCTTAATTAAAAAATTGTTTGATAGAATCGATATAATTGGGACTAAAAATGAGTACATCGTTCGAATTGTATAGAGGAATAATTCTGCCTCTTTCCCATATGAATGCATAGAAGTGGTGGTATTGGAGGGACGGTAATGACGTTGGAAAGTCAGTTAATAAAAAAGTCATATTATCAAATGTATATAAATGAACATGAAAATGTACAGCCCATACGTGTGTTAGGTGACGCGTATCAGGAAGAACTTCAGAAGGATATGCCCGATTTAACGTCTATACGCTTTGCACAAGGAGAAATCTATTTTTATAATCGGGATTTTGAGGCAGCTATTTTTAAATGGGAAAACGTTGTGGGGGAACTCGAGCTTTGGGCTAGGAAAAATATTGCCGATGCCTATTTTGAAACAGGTCTTCTTTCAAATGCTGAGGACCTTTATCTGTCCATTGAAACAAATAATCCTACATTAAAGACAGAAGTGGCTTTACAGCTGTTTTCTCTTTATATTGAACGAGGAAAGTCTGAGGCAGCAGTGGAGATTATCAAAAGAACAATCGATGCAAACCCCGATTATCCGAATGTGACTGCAATAGCCCGTGCTTATTTTGAGGAACAGCAGGATTGGGATCATGCAATTGAACTTGCGCTGAATGAAGCAAAACGAACGGGTTCACTTGAATGGTTTGATACAGTGAATTCATATGTCAAGAAAGGTGTAACCAAAAGCTTAAATCCAAATTATTTCTTACAGGGACTATTTGAGCTGTACAGCTTAGACCAGGAAATGTTTGAAGAGCTTACTGCGTCACTTTGGAACAGCTATAAAAGTGAAGAGTACCATTTTACATGGCTAAAAGAATTAAATCATCTTCTATTGAATCTTGATATTAGCACAAACAACCATTTCCAATTGCTATCAGATCTTCATTATGAAACGTATTTTGGATTAATAAATGGCAGCCAGACGATTAAAACACTAGAAGACCTTGTACCTGACCTATTAACAAATTGGCTGCGCTTATCAGTTCCTATGCATACGGTCATAGTGTCAGCTGCGGTATTATCATGGAATGAGCTATTTCCAACAAGTATTAGTATGTCAATTGTCAATGTGGCTGAAAATCTTATTGGTGAAACAGAAAGTCATTTCAACGAATTAGAAGAATGTATAAATCTCTTTGAGTCCATTATTAGTTGGGCCAATAGTCAAGATATAGGTGAGAATAACCGCTTAAAATGGATGGTTCAGCAATTGAATGATTTTGATACCCATCACTTGTTGATTACTGGATTAAGTGGCAGCGGGAAGTCTTCCTTCATAAATACCATTCTAGGGGAAGAGATTCAGGATAGCCCCACGTCATCGCTTGTTATGTTTAAGGACGTTGAGGACTTAAATATTTATGAAATAACCGATCAAGAGACAGTAAAACTCGCAGATTTCGTGCAATTTCAAGAGCGAATGGATCGTCGTCGAAATGCACTAGAATCTATTATCGAATTTCAACAGCCTTTTCCATTATTGTATGAGCAGAAACTGGCATTAATTGAAACGCCAGGTCTAAAAGGCAGCCATCAAGATCGCTATGAAGTGCTGCAGTATCTTCAAATGGCAGATAGTTTATTATTTGTCTTAGATGCAAATGCTCCTTTTACAGATAAAGAGAAGGGGATTCTAACACAAATTCATGAACTTGCTCCCGATATTCCCGTCCATTTTCTCTTGAATAAGATGGATACGATTGCTAATGAGCAGGAAGCAATAAGAATTTTCGACGAAACTAGGTCCAGGATTCAGTCCTATTTACCTGAAGCACAAGTACTACCTTTTTCCTCTCAATATGAAAGTGGGCAGCAATTAGTCGAACTAAAGAGCTTTATTCAATCCGTAAAGGATAAAAGAAACATAGCCGATAAACGCTTGGCAAAGCTTTTATTTTTCATCCGAACAACCATTTCCAGGTTGCTGCAAAAGAGAATTGATGTTGAGAATCAATTAATTGAGTCAGTTCGCTGGAACGAAGAAGTGGTGCTGAAGTTAAATGGAGCTCTTAATCAATTAAAGGACGCTGAGTCACAAAAGACAAAAGCAATCACAAGGTCTTACCGCTCCATAAAGGAATCCATTCAAAATGAAATTTCTGCCACAGTACCGAAAATACTGCAAGAATGTTCCGAGTTAATCAAGGAAGACAGTAATATTAGTACGATTCATTTGGAGCTAAATGATGTGATGAACAATAGAATACAAGATTACTTGGAGCAAGAAGTAATGCCGAAATATTATACATCACTTCAAGAATGGATCATCAATGGTAAAGAGGAATTTGAGCAAGGTCAGGCTTTTTTAAATGAAATGGCTGAAGGCTTAAATAGCTTGTATGGAGAAGAGCGGATTAACACAGAATGTGACTTTAAAGTGTTGGATGATTGGCGTCGGGATACGGATAGAATGACGGGCCGGTTCCAATTAGAAAAGGTAAATATCTTACTTCGCAATACACCATCACAATTTTTATTGAAAAGCGCAGGGAAGTTATTTGGGGCAATATCTCAAAATAAAGCCATGCTGTATAAAAAATACAAAGCTTTTGTGAAAAATGATAGCTATTCTGAACCAACTGAGGTCGTGATTGAACGCTTCTTCCAGCAATTCGAGCTATTTGAAAAATCATTAGAACGAGACATTACAATGTTTTTCAGACAACCATTGAAGGTCCTTAATGAAGCAATCGAGGAATCACGGTCTCAAATAACTACAAATCAAGATATACTGAAAAAAATGAATACAAACCCGGAAATGTTCCGCGATCCGTTGACACTATTTGAAGTTAGACTACGTCAATTTGAATGGACGACAATAGCAGGCAAGGGTGTTCAAACGATTTATTAATAATAAAGGGTGCCCAATGGGCACCCTTTATCATTATACAAAAGCAGCAATAATAATGCCCATAACCGTCAAGGCGACTATATGATAGCCTGCACTAATGAAGAATAACGTGTAGTTGCGGCTCTCAAAGAAGGTAGGGGATAATTCTCTAAACGCAGCGATTAGACCAATTAGAAATCCGAATAAAGCCCCATCTAATATGGTTACCGTATCTAATAACTGAATAAATAAGGAAAGGACAACTGCAGTGAAAATCCCTCCGAGTGTGGTTAATCCATAACCTACGTAAGCTCCCTTGGGATCGATATCCTCCATTTTCTTGCCTAATGATCTAACCCAAATGTTAGAAAAAAGAACAGGAGAATACCAGAGTGCTCCAATGACCATATTTGCGACTACTGCTAAAATGATGGCTAATATACTGACATTCGTGAAATCCATTTCATTTACCCCTTTTAATTTTCTGTATATTCGGTGAATTATACCATGATATCTCGACTAAAACAAAAGACTCTTATAAATTAGGCTGTGTCAATTGGGCTGTTGATTTGTGCTCCAGGCGCTTCGCTTTCCGCAGG
>NZ_NPDD01000150.1 GCF_002272245.1 Bacillus sp. 7884-1
CCAGAGCTCTATAATCATGATTTACCCTTAACACAGCCTTAAATATTGTCTTTAAGAATAAGCTGCCCCATATAAATAGAACAACTCTAAATCCTTACAATCCTTTTTCTTCAATCAGTTTAATTAATAAATCGGGGCGATTGGTCAATATACCATCTGCACCTGCATCAATAAGTTTTTTCATTGTGTCTGGATCATCAATGGTCCAATAATGGATTTGCATTCCGAGCCGATGTGCCCCATCGATTAATCTTTGATCAGTTAAATCAAATCCGCTGTCTTCCACTGGGATTTGAAAAGCATCAACGTGTGGTACATAAAGATTACGTAAAAGGAATTTATGGGTAACCACAAAATTCTTAACCTCTTGTCTTCCGGCTGAAAGGGCTACTCGACCTTTTGCATACTTATCAAATGTCTTAAGAATTTCTTGGTCAAAGGAACCGATTAATACCTTTTCTTCCATTTGGTAATCTTCAATTAGATTCCATAATTTAGACGCAATTTCCTCGATTCTTTCAGGGGGATTGTCATCTTTAATTTCTATTTCAATCTTCATATCATTGAAGTTTTGAAACATTTCCTCAACTGTCGGAATATAGACACCCTTACCACGAAAATTATGATTGCCTTCTAGATTTTTAAAATGATAGCCTGCATCTAGCTCTTGAATTTCTGCTAAAGTAAAGTCTTCAACTTGTCCCTTACCATTGGTTGTCCGGTCAACACTTGCATCATGAATCGTAACTAATTGACCATCCTTTGTAATATGTATATCTGTTTCGAGGACATCCACTCCCATATTAGCTGCATTCTGAAAGGCTGCCATGGTATTTGAAGGTGCTAACAGTTCACCGCCTTGGTGGGCTATGACCAATGGTCGAGTATGCTTAAAAAAGCTTTTCTGTTTGATTTGTTTAACTGGAAATAAATTAATGACTAACAGGAAAATGAGTAGGGCAGGTACTATCAGCTTTATAGATAGAAATATAGTGTTTTTTCTCCTTGCCTTTTTTACTGTGACATGTTGCATATGACTGCTCCTCTACTAATAGCCTTTTGAATAATCAACTAGATTAACAGAAGGCTGGTTACCTGAAATATAGTTTTGTAGGTTCGGGATAAGAATATTTTCAATAACCCGTTGATTATAATGCTCCGTTGAACCAGAGGTGTGCGGGGTAATAATCACATTTTCCATTTCCCATAAAGGACTATCAACTGTTAATGGTTCTTGTTCAAACACATCTAAACCGGCACCAGCAATTTGTCCCCTCTGTAAAGCGGAAATCAAATCTCCTTCTACCACGATTTCGCCACGTCCAATATTAATAAAGAATGCTGAAGATTTCATGAGGTCGAATTGTTTGGCGCCGAATAAGCGATTGGTTTCTTTCGTTAGCGGCAGAGTGACCACCACATAATCACACTTGGGAAGAACTGCATCTAATTGATTGGTGGTGAACATTTCATCAACAAATTCCTGTTGTTTTCCTGAATGACGAACGCCAAGGACCTTCATTCCAAAAGCTTTTGCAATTTTTGCTGCTTCTTTGCCGATGGTCCCAACACCTATAATTCCAACAGTTTTTTCGTGCATTTCTAACTTCATATCAGAATGATGCCATTTTCTTTCTTGCTGGTTTTTTACATATGAATGAATCTTTCTCGTTAAGCTAAGCATTAATGCATAAATGGTTTCGGATATAGGATAAGCGTGCACGCCATTAGCACTAGTTACGGTAATATTTCTGGATTCCAGCGTTTCAAGCGGCAAGCTATCTACACCGGCACTCCAGGTTTGGAGCCACCTAAGCTTTGAATGGGGCGTGAGACAATCTTTTTCTATCCCTTTTTTCCAGCCGGCGATGATTTCAGCATCAAGTATATGCTCCTGCCAAATCTCTCTATCTTTTCCTATAATGATAGTCCAATCTGGGATAATCTCTATTATTTGATCGATAAGATTTTGTTCGAGTGTATGAGTAATGACGATTTTTCTTTTTTGCATATGTTTCCTCCATATAGGCTTCAGTTACTACTATTCATGATACCGGAATTTACTGAAAAATGATAACAATTATACAAGGGAAGTGCTGAAAAATAAATGATTTTTTATTTATCTTTTAAGGTGTTCTATGCTATTATTTAGTGATGCGAAATAATCTGAATTACCCCAATAATCGGTATGAAGATAGTTAGAGAGGTGTATCCTTGAAAGAGCGTTTGTGGACTAAATCTTTTGTTATGTTAATGGTTGGGAATCTATTTGTGTTTATGTCTTTTCAAATGCTTATACCTACGTTACCGCCCTATATTAAATCCATAGGTGCAAGTGGGTTAGAAATTGGTCTTGTGACGGCGTTGTTTTCGATCGGTGCTGTGCTCATTAGACCGTTTATTGGACATATGCTCGAATACAAGCAAAGGAAATCACTTGTATTAATTGGAGCCGTCATTCTTTTAGTTATCACTATTCTTTATCCATTATCAAGAATTGTCATGATATTCCTGTTAATCCGATTTGTCCATGGTCTTGCGTGGGGTTGGTCTACAACCGTGAATGGTACAGCGGCGGTCGATGTCATTCCATTTTCTAGACTTGGTGAAGGAATGGGCTATTTTGGGCTTTCAACCACAATTGGTTTCATTATTGCCCCTAGTCTAGGAATTTTCTTATATAATGTTACCTCCTTTACTAATCTCATTATTATTTCAGGCATATTAGGTTTTATTTCTGTAGTCCTGCTTGCACTTGTAAGATACCAAACACCTGAAGCTGTATTAAAAACAAAAAAAGAAAATCTTAAATTTTCCTACCTGGGTTCACTAGTGGAGAAATCGAGCTGGTACCCATCTTTAATTACCCTCATTATTTGTCTAGGTTATGGTTCAGTCTCAACCTTTATCGTTATCTTTGGGGAAGAAAGAGGCATTGACCAAATCTTTTTATTTTATATTCTTAATGCCATTGTTTCTACGTTGGCTAGACCGTTTGCAGGAAAATTGTTTGATGAAAAAGGGCCAATCGGCATGGTCTATTTCTGTATTTTGGCTACCTTTGTTGGGTTGTGGGTCCTTTCGTATGCACAAACCAATTTCATGATTGCTATAGCGGGCGGATTGTTTGGACTCGGTTTTGGCTGCGCATTACCAACCTTGCAATCCTGGACCTTATCGAGGACACCCGAAAATCGAAGAGGTGTGGCAAATGGAATGTTCTTTTCATCGCTTGATTTAGGGATTGGCTTAAGCGGGATTATTTTCGGTACAATAGCACAATTCACTGATACTGCTAATCTCTTCCGGATAAGTAGTCTATTTTTAATTATTGCCATCGTTTTAACTATGATAGAAGTTAGGAAAAAAAGAGTTACTCCAAAGGAAAGAATTGTTTCATAAACAAAAGGTCAGGACCTCTCGAGTAAGAGGGCTGACCTTTTTAATTGGACTAAGCGTCCTGTCTGCGTCTTCTTTGAACTTGCAACGTAACAAATCCTGCCAAAAGAACCATAGAACCAATTGCAACAAAATTGTAAGCAGGAGATGCCGTATTTGGAATAGCATATCCAGTCGCTTTTACTTGAGATGCAGGTGCACTCGTTACTTGTGTTGGTGGGGTTGTATCCGGATTTACAATAGGCGGTGTTGGAACAGCTTCGTCTTTAATATTCTCTATTGTAATAGTTTGGACTGTTTCCTGTCCATATGCGTCTAATACATAAACTGTATAGGTTCTATTTTTAGTAACTTCGAATTTGTTATCAACAATCTTTGTACCTAATTCAGAACCCTTTTCATCGTAGAATTTGTCAGCCGATAAGTCTCCTTCTAACCACATCATTGAAAGAACTTCCTCAGCATTTGTTATAACTTCAATTGTAACAGGGCCAGTTGTTTCTTCAGTTGAAGTTGGAGTTAATTCTATTGTTAGTTCTTCAGGTAATAAGGAAATCAGAATTTCTGTTGCTAATCCAGCCAGTACTTGATGGCCAACAGCATTTGGATGAACTAAGTCCTTCTGTGCTCCAAAAATATACTCTACTTGGTGTCCATCAAAAGCTGTGTAGGCATCGGCCAAATAAATGCCCGGAACTTGGCCTGCCGCTGAATATAGTTGGTTAATACCAGGAATATTACCGTAAACAGGAACATTCTGTACACCATCCTGAATAATTTGATTACCAATATTATGTAGTAAACCAAAGACTGGGTCAGTGCTTTCGCCAAAAGGATTATAAATATTGTAAAGGACAATTGGTGCAGTTGGATTTTCTGCTTTAATTTTGGTAATAATCGCAGTTAAATTTTGTTTTAGAAGTTCTGCAGCTGGTATCACTTTTTGGATAATTGCCATTTGGTCAACGGCGCCTGGATTTGCAATGATTTCATTAACACCAACAGCTTGTAATAAATCATTATTGCCGATATTCAAAGTAATAAAATTAGCGGCTTTAATCGCAGTGGAAAATTTAGCATCAGTATTCATTGCATTTAATAAATTCGATGAGGTCCATCCTGGAACTCCCAGATTGGTGACATCAAATTCTCCTGGTGCTATTAAACTAGGAAATGCATTTGGTGATGGCTGAGTTTGGTTATCCTCCAGCTTTAACCCAAATGATATGGAATCCCCTAAGGCGACAAGAATAGGCTTGTCTGTGTTTTCTTCTGCAAAAGCAAATGAGGTAAAGAAGGTACTAAAGGCTAACATGAGTGTTAGTAAAACTGACAGTCTTTTAAACTTCATTTTATTATTTCCTCCAATCGATCATTTTTCTATTGCCAAATTCTATTATAATCCTCTAATTTTCGAATATTCAATATATATAATTCTACAAAATGTGCAAAAAGACCTATGACTTTACTAATATAGAATGAAATGTTTAGTAATTAATTTCTAGTTAAATATTCTAAAAATTCTATACTTTTGTTACAATAGGTTGGGGTGATTTATTTATTACAAGGAGGAACAACAAAAATGAATATTGGTAGTCTTTTATCTCAAAATGCCAGAAAGTTCCCAGAGTTGCTAGCGATTGAATGTGAAGGTCGCAGTTACACCTACCGTCAATTTAATGAGGAAGTAAACAGATTGGCACACGGTCTTCAGAGGATGGGAGTACAAAAGGGCGATAAATTAGCTTTGATGATGAAGAACTCGGACCATTTTGTTTTTACCTTTTTTGCAGCGGCTAAAATAGGCGCTGTTGCTGTTCCTATTAACTTTCGATTGACCTCCTCAGAAGTTCACTACATATTACAGCAATCAGAAGCTAAGCTAGTTGTTTGTGACCTTGAATTTGAAGAAGTCATTACCGCAGCTAAAGATGATAGTGATGTTGAGACCGTTATTACCATCGGCGAACCAAGTACACTAGGCTACCTCTCTTATGTAAGCGCTTTATCTGATAATGGGAATGAACCCGAAATTGAGGTTTCTGATGAAGATGATTTAGAAATCTTATATACCTCAGGGACAACTGGCCGTCCAAAAGGCGCATTGTTTGATCATAAGAGAATTTTTAATGTAGGAATATCAGTCACGATTAATATGGGATTGCGTCCACATGAGCGTATCCTTCATGTTGCACCACTCTTCCACTCTGCACAGTTAAATCTTTTCCTAATTTCAGGTGTTGCACTAGGGGCAACGCATATCATTCACCGTGATTTTCATCCAGTCAAAACACTTCAAACCATTCAAGAATATAAAATTTCTCACTTCTTTGGTGTTCCAGCCATGTTTAATTTCATTCTACAGGTTCCAAATGCAGCCGATTACGACTTATCATCCATACGCCGGTGTGGTTATGGTGCCGCCCCAATGGCACCTGAGTTAGTAAAAAAGAGTATTCAATTATTTAAAACAGATCAATTCTATAATCTTTGCGGCTTAACAGAAGGCGGACCTGGTGGAATTCTTCTAGATCCAGAAGGGCACAAACTCCATCTTGGCAAGGGGGGTAAACCAATTTTTCTGACAGAGACGCGTGTGGTCGACGAACAAGGGAATGATGTTAAACCCAATGTAGTAGGTGAATTCATTATCAAAAGCCCAATGGTTATGAAGGAATACTATAAAAAGCCAGAAGAAACAAAAAGCACAATAAAAGATGGCTGGCTCTATACAGGTGACCTGGCAACCATCGATGAGGAAGGCTATATTACCCTTGTTGACCGTAAAAAGGACATGATCATTACGGGCGGTGAAAATGTTTATTCCGTTGAAGTAGAAGGGGTTCTTTTCGAACATCCTGGGGTCCTAGATACCGCCATTATTGGCCTGCCTGATGACACATGGGGTGAGGCCGTCTGCGCCATTATTGTTCTAAAAGAAGGAGCCGTCATAGATGAGGAAGAGTTAAAAGCTTTTTGCCGACAGAAACTGGCTGGCTTCAAAGTTCCAAGAAGAATCTTTATAGAAGAGCAGTTACCAAGAAATGCTTCTGGAAAAATACTAAAATATCAGCTTCGTCAAAAATTAAATCAAGTTAACGCTTAAAAAGTAGGCGGTTACAAATAGAAAGTGAGGCATTTAAAATGAAACATCCATACTTAACACATGACCATGAGATTTTTCGCAAGTCATTAAGGAAATTTTTAGAGAAAGAGGCTGTTCCCTATTATGAGCAATGGGAAGAGGAGAGAATGATTCCACGCTCCTTGTGGAGAAAGATGGGGGAACAGGGTTTTCTTTGTCCAGATTTAGATGAGATTTACGGAGGCAGTGGTGTCGACTGGGGATTCTCTGTTGTTATTAATGAAGAGTTAGAGAGAGTGGGCTCTGGTCTTGTTGGAATGGGTCTCCATAATGATATCGTTGTCCCATATATCAATTCATTCGGCACAGCAGAGCAAAAACAGCGCTGGCTTCCCCGTTGTGTAACAGGGGAACTTATTACAGCTATTGCGATGACTGAACCTGGGACGGGGTCTGACCTTGCCAATATCAAAACCACCGCAAAGCTAGATGGTGATCACTATATATTAAACGGTCAAAAAACCTTTATAACCAATGGAATTCAATCGGATCTAATTCTAGTAGCTTGTAAAACAGATTCTAATGCAGTACCAAAGCATAAAGGGGTCAGTTTACTCCTGGTTGAACGAGATACTCCTGGTTTTTCAAGAGGGAGAAAACTGAACAAAGTGGGCCTTCATAGTCAGGATACAGCAGAGTTAATTTTTGAGGATTGCAGAGTTCCTAAGGAGAATCTCCTTAGCGATGAAGGTAAAGGTTTTCTCTATATGATGGATAAACTCCAGCAGGAACGGCTTTTAGTGGCCATAGCAGCACAAATTTCAGCAGAAGTTATGTTAAAGGGAACGATTGACTATGTGAAGAGTCGCGAAGCCTTTGGAAAGCCTATCAGCCAATTCCAAAATACTCAGTTTAAAATTGCGGAAATGGCTACCGAGGTGGAGATGGGGAGAGCATTTTTAGATCAATTAATTGCTGAACATATCGATGGCCAAAATGTGGTAACAAAGGTTTCAATGGCGAAATGGCGACTAACAGATACCGCAAAGAAAATTGCGGGAGAATGCCTTCAGCTACATGGCGGCTATGGTTATATGGAAGAATACGAGATTGCGAGAAGGTTCCGCGATATTCAAGTTTCTAGTATTTACGCAGGGACTAATGAAATCATGAAAACGATTATTGCCAAAAATCTAGGATTGTAAATGGGGGAGATTTGATGACTACTACTATTGGACAAATTTTCGATTTAACAGTAAAAAGATACCCGAACAAGGATGCAATTTATGATGTTAGGAAAAATGTCCGCTATACGTATAAAGAGTGGAGTGAACAGGTTAACCGTCTAGCGAATGCGTTGTTGAACGAAGGAGTCAAAAAAGGCGACCGGGTTTCCACATTCATGTTTAATACAGAGGAATTAGGAACTGCATTCTTTGCCTGCGCAAAAATCGGGGTCATCTTTAATCCAATAAACTTCCGCTTAATGCCAGAAGAAGTGGCTTTTATTTTATCGGATGCAAGCCCTAAAGTGGTCTTGTTTGAAAAAGCTTTGGAGCCTGTCATTTCCTCTATCGAAAATCGTTTTGAATCGATGGCGTTTTGGTTTATTGATGAAGAAACACCAGCCTATGCAGCAAGTTATCACGATAGACTTGCTGACTCTTCAATCGAAGAGATTCATTCAGAGGTTAATGAAAATGATATATATGCCTTTATCTATACAAGCGGGACAACGGGAAGGCCAAAAGGAGTCATGCATAGTCATCGAAATATGGTCGACCAAAGTGTGCTTTGTATTGCTGCTCAAAAGCTTGAGGCAGAGGATGTTGGTCTGGTGACTGCACCAATGTTCCACTGTGCGGAGCTTCATTGTGCCTTTTTACCAAGGATTCATGTAGGAGCAAGAAATGTCATTCTGCACCAATTTAACCCTAAGGTCATCCTTCAGTTAATAGGGAAAGAAAAGATTACGAAATTTTTCGCAGCACCAACTATGTGGAACATGCTGTTGCAAGAAGATTTAAGTCAATACAATACAGAAAGTCTAAGGCTAGGTTTGTATGGTGCAGCTCCAATGGCTCCGTCTCTCGTTCATGCTCTCCATGACCGATTTGGTATCGGGTTAGTTCAAGCCTATGGCATGACAGAAATGGGACCAGCGATAACCTTCCTATCCGAGAATGACCAATTAAGAAAAGCAGGCTCTGCTGGTCAAGCCGCCATTAACCACGATATTCGAGTGGTTCGTACGCGAGAAGATGGTCCTTCAGATCCTGATGATGTCGTTCCAGTTGGTGAAACAGGTGAGATAATTGTAAAAGGGCCATGCATGATGATCGGTTACTTTAACCGTGAAGAAGCATCGGAAAAATCGATGTATAAAGGCTGGTATCATTCAGGTGATATCGGTTACCTAGATGCAGAGGGCTTTTTATATGTTAATGACCGGGTGGATGATATGATTATTAGTGGCGGGGAGAACATTTACCCACGTGAAGTTGAAGATGTCTTACATGCACATGAAGGTGTTCTAGATGTTGCGATTGTGGGTCAGCCAGATGACCGCTGGGGTGAAACCGTGACGGCATTTGTGGTGAAAAAGGATCCAGGATTGACTGAACAAGATTTGGAAGACTATTGTAAAAACAGCGATAGTCTAGCAAACTACAAACGTCCACGAAAATATGTTTTCTGTGAAGCATTACCGCGGAAT
The DNA here is from genome assembly GCF_002272245.1 of Bacillus sp. 7884-1. GTDB lineage: Bacteria > Bacillota > Bacilli > Bacillales > Cytobacillaceae > Neobacillus. The sequence goes on from NZ_NPDD01000150.1 coordinate 9,201, forward strand.
GCGAGTGGAAAAATCCAGAAGTTTGTGCTGCGGAAACAGTTGGAAGAGCTGTTTACACAGGGATAATAATAGGAGAAGCTGCCGGCGAGTGAGTTCGGCAGCTTCTTTATACATTACTTGCGGATGGCAAGAAATACTGGCGGATGGCGAAATTTACTCTCGCATAGCAGGAAATACTCTCGGATAACGAAATTTACTCTCGTATATCAGGAAATACTCTCGGATAACGAAATTTACTCTCGCATAGCAGAAAATACTCTCGGATAACGAAATTTACTCTCGGATGGCAGAAAATAGTCTCGGATAACGAAATTTACTCTCGCATAGCAGGAAATACTCTCGGATAGCGAAATTTACTCTCGCATAGCAGAAAAGACTCTCAGATAACAAAATTTACTCAAGTATAGCGAAATTCACTCTCAGATACATCTAAAAAAAGGTATAATGTAAGAAGGTTATTTAGCAGAAGGGGGAGACGTTTTGTTATTTGAAAAAGCTCAACGATTATTAGAATCGCATTTTGGTTATTCATCCTTTCGAAATGGGCAGGAGCGTGCCATCCAATCCGTTTTAGCTGGAGAAAATACGATTTGTGTCATGCCAACCGGCGGAGGGAAATCAATTTGTTTTCAAATTCCTGCACTTGTTTTACCAGGTACCACGATTGTTATATCCCCGTTAATCTCACTTATGAAGGATCAAGTTGATGCCCTCGTTCAGGTAGGAATTCCTGCAACTTTTATCAATAGCTCTTTAAGTTACAATGAAGCAAACGAACGAATCAGAGAAGCCAAGCAAGGAATGTACAAGCTCCTATATATAGCACCCGAACGATTAGAATCCCATGAATTTATCGAGGATCTGAAACAAATGGACATTCCATTAGTTGCGGTGGATGAAGCACATTGTATCTCACAATGGGGGCATGATTTCCGTCCAAGCTACCGCCATATCAAGCAAATGGTCTACAGTCTTCCGCAAAAACCAAATGTATTGGCGCTTACTGCAACAGCGACACCAAGGGTTCGAGAGGATATCTGTGAAACACTCGACATTGATGAAGAGAATTCAATCATAACTGGTTTTGAACGAGAGAATCTTTCATTTGCTGTGATTAAAGGTCAAGACAGACTTCATTATCTAAGAGATTATATAAAAAAGAACGAAAAAGAAGCTGGCATTATTTATGCAGCCACCCGGAAGAATGTTGATCAGCTTTACGAAAGGCTGAAGAAAGAAAATGTCAATGTTGCAAGGTATCATGCCGGGATGGGCGATGCGGAGCGCATACGCGAGCAGGATCGCTTTTTAAAAGATGAAGCCTCCGTTATGGTCGCAACCTCAGCCTTTGGAATGGGTATCGACAAATCCAACATCCGATATGTCCTCCATTTTCAACTTCCCAAAAATATGGAGAGTTACTATCAAGAGGCAGGCCGTGCAGGACGTGATGGTCTGGAAAGTGAATGTATCCTGCTTTATTCCTCGCAGGATGTACAGGTTCAACGCTTCTTAATCGATCAATCCAACGATCGAACTCGGATTAATCAAGAGCTGGAAAAATTACAGCAGATGGTTGATTATTGCCATACCGAAAATTGCCTTCAGGAATTTATTTTAAAATATTTTGGGGAAACAGAGACAGAGTCATGTGGACGTTGTGGTAATTGTCTTGATTCACGTACGAGCATCGATGTAACAACAGAAGCCCAAATGGTAATGTCATGTATGATCCGAATGGGACAGCGATTTGGAAAAACACTTACTGCTCAAGTATTAACAGGCTCAAGAAATAAAAAAGTAACCGAGATGGGTTTTGACAAGCTGACTACCTATGGAATTATGAAGGAAAAAGGTTCAAAAGAAGTAAGTGATTTTATCGAGTTCTTGATATCACAAGAATTAATTGCGATCGAACAAGGACAATTTCCAACTTTATATGTATCTCCAAAAGGGAAAGACATTCTCCTTGGAAAGGAAAAAGTTCATCGCAGAGAAACCGTTAAAGTAAGAGAAATTTCAAAGGATGACCCATTATTCGAAACATTACGTGAAGTAAGAAGAACGATTGCGGAAAGAGAAAATGTACCTCCATTTGTTATTTTTTCTGATGCCGCTTTAAAGGATATGTGTGCAAAGCTTCCAAGAACAAGCGAAGACTTTTTAGGAGTCAGTGGAGTCGGGGAACTTAAGTTGCAGAAATATGGACTTGAATTTATACAAAACATTCGTCAGTTTTGTGAAGCCTATCCAGAGCGCCAGCCGGAGCAGGGACAAGCAGCTCCACCAAAAAAAGTCGCTAAAAAAGCTGTTGGTGATTCCCATTTAGAAACCTTACAGCTACATCAGCAAAACTTATCAATCGAACAAATAGCAGAAAAACGCGAGCTAGCACTAAGCACGGTTGAAAGCCATCTAATCCAATGTGCTCAGCAAGGAATGGAAGTTGATTTCTCTAAGCTCATTCCTGCGGAGTATATTCCAATGCTTCAAAAAGCGGTGGAAGAGGCTGGGCGTTCCCGTTTAAAACCAATCAAGGATTTATTACCTGAAGAAGTAAGCTATTTCATGGTTAAATCTTATCTATATTTTTTAAGCAAAAATAAATAATGTATTACTATTTAGAATATTCATACTAATTGTCGTCTGCCGGATTATTTCCCAGGAATTTGTCGATAAAAACAGCCGTATAACAAGGACACGGCTGTTTTTATTCTTCAGGTTCATCTAAAAAAGGTTTATTTACAAAGTAATACATCCACGCCATTAAAATGCTTCCGCCAAATAAATTGCCTATGGTTACGGGAACTAGATTATGAATGACTCCTCCCCATGAGATCGTCCCAGGATGATTCAAAACTAAGGCTATAGCGAAGGTACACATATTGGCGATACTATGTTCATATCCGGAAATAAAAAAGCAGAACACAAAAAGGATCATCGAAAACATTTTCGGTCCGTCTCCTTTTAGACCAAGAGGAATAAAAAAGGCTAAGCAAACCAGCCAATTACAAAGAATGGCTCTAAAAAGCAGCTCCATTGTAGGAACCTGCATTTTCTTTTCTACTACGCTTAATAAAAAACCATTTACCGACGATTCTTCATAAAGTCCTGTAGTAAAAATGATAAAGGCGAATACTGCTGCACCTAAAATATTTCCGATATAACTGCTTATCCACAACTTGGTGACTTCGAGCCAGGCCATTTTTCGCCGTAGTGCAGCATAGGTGTAATAGAATGTATTACCAGTAAACAAATCTCCACCAGCGTAAGCAATTAATATGATTGCAGCTCCAAAGGTGAGAGCAGCCATCGGATAAGCCCAAGGGGAATGTTCTAAATAAAAGTAGTTTCCCGTTTTAAAAGCAACAATTACTCCAAATCCGATAAACATACTGGCAAGCATTGACCTTAAAATATAACGTAATAGGCTTTGCCTAAAGATTTTTACCTTTTTTAACGCTAATTTTTCTACCTCGCTTAAGGGCTGTCTCTCCATAACTCACCATCCATAATTTTCGATTCATCCCTATAGTTTCTATGTATAGGTACTAAATTATGTATAATAAATGGGGTGGTTTCATAAGTTTTGTTAAAAGGGAGAGTAGTTAATACTAGGCAAAAAAACACTATTTCAGCTATAATGAAGTGGTTTTTCTAATACTGAATTTAAGGAGTTTACGATGTCCTACTTGAAAAAAATAACCCCTGAATATGACCCGTGGGAAGCATATAATGATATAAAGCAATACGGGAAGCCCGAGCTTACCAATATTGAATTCACGACGACAACACTATGTAATATGCGCTGTGAACATTGTGCAGTAGGGTACACCCTTCAACCCAAAGACCCGGATGCGCTTCCACTTGATTTACTTTTGAGTAGGTTAGATGAAATTCAAACACTAAATGCACTTAGTATTACAGGCGGAGAACCCATGCTTTCTCTTTCCTCTATCAAAAATTATGTGGTTCCTTTATTAAAATATGCTCATGAACGCGGAGTTCGGACGCAAATAAATTCAAATTTAACACTTGATTTAGCGCGCTATGAGTTAATTATTCCATATCTAGATGTTTTACATATTTCACATAACTGGGGAACTGTAGATGATTTCGTTGAGGGCGGATTTGCAAGAATGGAGCGCAAGCCAGATTACAAACAACGAGAAATGTATTTTGAGAGAATGATAGAAAATAGCCGGGAGCTAGTGAAGGCTGGAGTGATGGTTTCCGCAGAAACCATGCTTAACAAGCGAACATTTCCCCATTTAGAAAAAATCCATCGCCAAATTGTTGATGAAATGCACTGCCAGCGCCATGAGGTTCACCCAATGTATCCAAGTGATTTTGCTAGTAATCTTGAAACGTTAACACTTAATGAAATAAGAGAAGCCATTCACCATCTACTAGATGTTCGAGATGAAGAGGTTTGGATGCTTTTTGGGACTCTCCCTTTTTACGCATGCAGCCAAAAGGTAGAGGATTTAGATCTTTTAAATAGACTTTTTCAAAGTAAAAATGTAACAGTAAGAAATGATCCCGATGGCAGGTCCCGTCTAAATGTAAACATTTTTAATGGAGATATTATCGTTACTGATTTTGGTGATACCCCGCCACTAGGTAATATTCAAGATACCAAGCTAACGGAGGCATATGAAAATTGGCAGTCCTCTGCTATTTCTAAGGAATTGAGTTGTCATTGTCCTGCTGTTTCCTGTCTGGGACCCAACATTTTAGTAAAGAACAGTTATTATCAAGATATAGACTTTTCCAAGTCAAAAAATATTATAAGCAAATAAAAAAAGCAGGGTTTCCTGCTTTTTTTGCTAAGCTATATGTTTAACAAGCTTCGGATGGCGGTGCATGGAGATAAACAAGATGATTCCGCTTAGTATCAATAATGCACTTGTGCTAATAAACACGGCGGAAAATCCTAAATATCCAGAGATAAATCCACCTAACATCGGACCGATGATATTTCCAAGGAACCGCAAGCTAGTATTGTAGCCTAGGACTTCACCTTGCATGGCTATGGGTGCCTCTTGACGAATGTAGGCAATGCGAACAGGGATGATTCCTCCTATTGCTATTCCTAGGGCAAAGCGGACTATAACCAATTGCCAGAACTCCGTAACTGCAGCACCTGGAAGGTAAATGATTCCTGAGACAAAAAGCAGGATGACAAGAATTTTTATATAACCGTGCTTATCCGCAATCTTCCCCCAATTTCTCGACATCAGCAGATTTCCTAATCCAGCTGCAGAGAAGGCGATTCCGGAATAAAAAGCGATGTTTGTATGACCATGCAGCTCACTGACGAATAAAGATAGAATCGGCTGTATACTAAAGTGGGCAATTTGCACGAGTGAAGAGATAAGTAAAACAGTTAACAATACAGGATTCTTAACAATATGTGCTAAAACTTCCTTACTGGAATAATGTGATTTAGTTCCTTTTATCGCTTCAATCACATACTCCTTCGTTGCAAAAACAAGCAGACCGGAAACAATAATCGCAATAGATGTCCATTTAAAGGTCAAGGAGTACCCTAGTGCATCTGCTAAAACCCCGCCAAGCATCGGACCAAGGAGAGAACCCGTGATACTGCCTGTTTGTAATGTTCCAAGGACACGACCGGCTATTTCCTTCGGTGTTTGTGTGGAAATAAAAGCTTGCGACATTGGAATAAATCCTGTGAAGAATCCCATCAAAAGCCGCAAGAGGAAAAGCTGCCAAACGGATTGGACATAGCCCATAAGGAATATCGAGCATCCCATTCCAATTCCACAAATAATAAGGATTTTTTTCCTTCCATAACGATCTCCAATTTTCCCCCAAATCGGTGAGAAGATAAAAGCTGATACAAATGTTACGGCAAAGGTTATTCCTGACCAATGCTGCACATATTTCTCTGAAAAGTTTCCAAAAGTCTCTATGTATAACGAAATAAACGGCAGAACCATCGTCATACTTCCAGCTACAAAGAAGTTGGCAAACCACATGATTAAGATATTTCGTTTCGCCATCTCCAACTTAGTCATGCTATTCACCTCTCTCTGTAAGATATTTCGTTTTCCTAAATATAATAATACCGAAATTTAAAAAAAATGATAGTTATATAAATATCTATTAGCTTTTGGCATGAGATTAGTTATTATGAGCGTTTTTTTATTGATAAAAGGCGGTGTTTTGATTAAACTTAGGAAATCATAAAAAGAAAGAATAATTGTGGTGAAGTTTAGATGGAAAACGAAAAAACACTTACATATGAAATAATGGATGTTTGTCTACTTGCTGGAAAAATTATGCTCCAAAGCGGCGGAGAAACCTACCGAGTTGAGGATACGATGATGAGAATTGCAGCTGCTTTTGGAATTGAAAATTCTCATAGCTATGTAACGCCTACTGGAATTATCTTTTCAGCTGAAGGTGCAGAGCCAACCAAAACTAAGTTAATTCGTATTTCAACACGGTCTACTGATTTAAAAAAGGTGGCTATGGTAAATAGTATTTCGCGAAGAATAACGAGTGGCGAAATCAATTTAGATGAGGCACTTATTCATCTAAAAGAGTTAAATGCATTGGATGTAACCTTCCCCTTTATGTTTCAAGTTGGAGCTGCCTCGATAGCCAGTGGCTGTTTTATGATTATGTTTATGGGAGAATGGTTAGACTTTATCCCCGCGATGTTAACCGGAGGGTTAGGTTATTTCGGTTTTTTATATTTTCATCGTTTTATACCAGTAAAGTTTTTCTCAGAGTTTTTAGCCTCGTTCATTATTGGGTTATTGGCGGTCATCTTTGTAAAAACAGGATTAGGTCAGCAGTTAGATAAAATAATCATTGGGTCGGTAATGACATTAGTACCAGGACTCCTAGTGACCAATGCTGTTAGGGATTTAATGGCAGGACATTTGGTGTCAGGGTTATCAAAAGGTGCTGAAGCCCTCTTAACTGCATTTGCAATTGGATCGGGAATTGCTGTGGTTTTATCATTTTTGTGAATGGGGGATTCAGGTGGATATCATTGGACAATTGATCACAAGCTTTATAGCAACAGCCGCATTTGGAGTCATTTTTAATGCTCCGAAGGAAACGTTAGTAAAATGTGGACTTGTTGGAATGGGTGGATGGATTATCTATTATCTTGCAGAAAAGTATACTGGGGATTCTGTTTTAGCTACCCTTTTAGCTACTCTTTTCGTTGGAATAGTCAGCCAAGAGTTTGCTAAATTTTATAAAACACCTGTTATTATTTTTAGCGTTGCTGGAATCATTCCGTTAGTACCAGGCGGGTTAGCCTATGACACGATGAGGAATTTTGTCGAGGATGATTACTTTCAAGCTATGGCATTAGGTGCAAAGGTAACGTTACTTTCAGGCTCAATCGCATTTGGTCTTGTTTTTTCAGAAGTCATTAATCAAGTGGTTCGTAGGATAAAAGGCAGTAAGGCTTTGAAAATCTAAAATTTAAATAGAATTGGAAGAAGGCAGAGGATAATCCTCTGCCTTCTTTGTTTTAATCCTAGTTGGACCAACAAGGTAAAAAATGTTTTATATTGAATATCCCTCCATATATAGATACAAACTAACCTATCTTATTCCATAATAGGCGGGATTTCCTCTATGCTTTTTTTTTCAAAAATACCATAATAAAAAGAAGCAACCAAGTTCATTCCAAATACAGAACAATGACCTCTCAATAAAACTTATAAGTCCGCTGTTATTGGAAAATATTGCGGAAATCCAGAACATTTTTAGCGAGACACCTGATTTGGTTGTAAAGAACTTTGTCATAAAACAAACAAACAGCCCAGCAGCTCTCGTTTATTTAAGCGGTCTTACAGATACTAAGACCATTAATAATCATATCCTAAGCCCACTTTTATTTGAGGCAGATAAAGAGAGGAAAGGCTTTGAGGTACAGGTATCAGTCGGTGATGTAAAAGAAAAAAACACGTGGCAGGAAATTGAAAGTGCGATTTTACAAGGAAATAGTGTCTTATTTATTGATAAGGAGAATAAGGCATCCATCTTTGATACCCCGGGATGGCCGCAAAGAGGAATTGAGGATACGACCATTGAGTCTTCCTTAAGAGGAGAACATCTAAGTTTCACTGAAACTGGCAGTACTAATATTGCTTTAATTCGCCGCCATATTCAAAACCGCGAGTTGAAAATGAAGGAAATAACCGTTGGTGCAAGAGGGAATTTGAAGCTTACGATTATGTATTTAGCCGATGTTGCAAAACCAGAAGTATTAAAAGAGCTTGTAGATCGATTAAACAAAATAGATGTCGACAGTATTTTAAATGCAGCCTCCTTAGCAGAATATATTGAGGACAACCCCTATTCTCCGTTTCCGCAACTATTTTTAACGGAACGTCCTGATTTTGCAGCTGCAGAAATTTTACAGGGGAGAATCGTGACTGTAGTGGATCGATCTCCCAATGTCCTTATTGGACCAGCAACCTTTGAAACTTTTTTCAAGAGTATGGATGATTATGGGTCACGGTGGCTAGTTGCATCCTTTATTCGCCTCATGAGATATTTTGGATTTATTGTTGCCATATTTCTACCGGCAACCTATATTGCTGTCATTGCCTTTCACTTTGAAATCATCCCTTTAAAGCTGCTTTTATCCATTGGTGCATCTCGAGAACGAGTTCCATTTCCGCCTATTATTGAAGCCATCGTTATGGAGATCACCTTAGAAATGTTGCGGGAAGCGGGTATACGTCTTCCAGCCAAAATTGGTCAAACAGTTGGAATCGTCGGTGGTATTGTCATTGGTCAAGCGGCTGTAGAGGCAGGGATTGTAAGTAATATCATGGTGATTGTCGTAGCTTTGACTGCAATTGCCTCTTTTATTATTCCGAATTATGATATGGGGGCAGCCATTCGGATGCTGCGATTCCCGATGATGTTTGCAGCATCATTATTCGGGTTCATTGGACTCGCAGTTGGATTAATGACATTAATTGCCCATTTTATAGCTCTCGAATCATTAGGCACACCTTATGGCAGTCCGATAGCTCCATTACGGTTCCCAGATTGGAAGGATCTTTTTATTCGGTTCCCAGAGTGGTCTATTGTAAAGCGCCCTGAAAGTACTAGAGCCATTCAGAGGCTAAAGGCTAAGTCTAATCGTTCAGAGGGTGACGAACATTGATAAAATATACAAATAATCAAATTACATTTATGCAATATATATTTTTAATTCATGGTGCCCAGCTTGGGGTCGGCCTGTTAACCCTGCCACGTGAATTAGCTGAAAAGGCAGGGACAGATGGGTGGATCGCCCTCGTTATTGGCTGGTTATTTTCTACACTAGCCAGTTTAATCATTATTCAGGTGATGAAGAATTACCCTAATGGAACGATCATTGATCTTGTGACTCATTATTTTGGGAAATGGATTGGGAAAATCGCTGCTTTTATTTTTGCTTTGTATTTCGCTTTTTTAGGCTCTATCGTTTTTATTAGAGAAGGTCTGTTTATCCAATTTTGGGTTTTGCCACAAACAGACCTGTTTATCTTGTTATTTCTCCTATCCATTCCCAGCTACATGATTGTTCGAAATAATATTACGATATTAGGCAGGTATGCTGAATTGGTGTTCTTTATGACAACATGGATGCTCTTCTTTTATTTCTCTCCTTTAAAAGAAGCTCACTGGCTTCATCTGCTTCCAATTATTAAGGAGGGATGGAAACCAATACTTACAGCAGCAAAAACAACGATTTTCTCCTTTTTAGGATTTGAAATCGCTTTTTTCCTTTATCCTTTTTTACAAAAGAAACAAAAAGCGTCCATCGGAATCGTCATTGCCAATACACTAACGCTGGCCGTATATATAATTGTAACCATCGTTGCGTTTTCATTTTATAGTCCAGACGAAATTACCCAATATAAGGAACCAACCATTAATCTGTTAAAAATAGTTGAATTTAGATTTTTAGAACGGTTAGAAATTGTCTTTTTATCTATATATATATTTGTGATATCTACGACGGTCCTACCTCTCTTTTTTGCGACTGTATTTTGTACTACTCAATTATTTGGTAAACAAGATCACAGTAAATATGTAGTATGGTTATTACTTCTTAACCTAGTCTATGTTTTTTTCTTACCCCAATCTTTTGGAAGAAATACACAGCTTCAAAAAGGGGTCGAACCTATTAGTTTAATAATTGGGTATGCTTTTCCATTATGTTTATGGGGATATCTCTGGTTTTATTCTCGCATAAAAAGGAGGGCTCTTAAATGAAACGTTGGAATTACGCGATTCTTTTGATTTTCCTTATCGTCTTCCTTTCTAGCTGTGGCAAGAAAGCCCCTTTAGAGGATTTGACCCTTGCCTTAATCATTGGTATTGATCTAGATGAAGAAAATAACCTTGTCTTTTATGAAATAAATCCAGTTTTTAGTGAAGGAGCAAAGAAAGGAGTCGAATCATATGAAGTAAAGGCAAGAACAATTCGAGATTCAAGAAGACTTTTTGACGCTCTAACAACTGGAGAAGTGACCGCTGGGAAAATTCAAGTATTATTAGTGGGAAAACGTGTCCTACAGCATGGGGATTGGTTTCCAATATTGGATACTGTATATCGAAATCCTACGTTTTCCATGAGTACAAGAGTAGTAACGGTTAATGGCCCTGTTTCAGAGGTAATCTTTCATCATCCAACTGAGAAACCACAATTATCTTTACATCTAAAAGCCCTGATTGATAAGAATTATGATCGAACGAGAGCAGTAAAAGGTACTCTGCAAGAACTGCACAGGGAGATATACGAGAAGGCAATGACCCCTTTTATTTCGGAAGTGAAAATAGGAAAAAATATCGAGCTGACAGGAATATCTCTTCTTGATGATAAAGGAAAATACGCTCAATTTCTTAATATGCCTGAATCTACTTTACTACTCATGTTACAGAATAAAAAGAGGCGTGAAATCACCCTAACGATTCCAGTTCTTCTAAAAGAAGATGAGAAAAATATCTTTCATAAAAATGTGATAAGTTTTGCTGCTGGTCGAGTAAAAACGAAGATAAAATCTGGATATAAGCAGAATAAGTTTCATTTTGATATTAATGTTAAAATGACCATCAATATTGTAGAACGTTTATTTCCAGAAGATAAGCTAAATAATGATCAGTTAACGAAGATGATTGAAAAAGTGGTGAAAAAACAAATTGAGGACCTCATGAAGAAAATCCAAAAAAAGAAAATTGACCCTATTGGACTTGGCCTTTACGCCCGTGCGTACCAATATACCCATTATAAAAAGGTGGAAAATAATTGGGGAGAAGCATTGGCTGAATCTGATATCAATGTATCTGTAAAAGTAGACATAAACTCTAATGGAGCTGTCGAACAATAATTTCTTGAAAATTAAGAACTGCCACGTTCATATATTGCACATTAAAACGAATATTAAAATATAAAAAACACCTCAAAATTGGACGAAGGCAGAGGAATAATTTCCTCTGCCTTCTTTTGCTTTTGATCCAAATGGGATCACTATTGTAACTTGTGAATGGTTGTTTTGATATCAGCCATCGCAAGGTAAAAATTTAATATATAATAAATGGTATTAAAAGACCAATTTGCCGCGGTTACTCTTCCACCTGATGGTTTTATACCTAAACGATGTAAGCCCTACCTCTCTTACATCCTTACGGCTCCGAAGCCGATCCAGCGTGAATAAGTTTTACTTTTAAAACATAAGCAGAATGCCAGAAAAAATTCTTACATTGCGTTATCTCGTCTATTACAAGTTACATAAATGTTAAGCACAATTACTAATACTACACCCTGTCACAAGATATGTCAATATATTAGTTTAATGAGAGTATTAATAGTGCCTTCTTTCAAAAAAAGGAAATTAGGAATCATTAGTAGAAATTATAATAATGAATAGGAAAGGAGGGGGAAAATGCTTTTTTTTCGTAAACTGTTCCTCACAGCCTCACGATACCGGTATCGAACAGTAATTCTTTTTACCTTGCTTTTTATTATCGTTAATGCGGAAATTATTCGATTTATAGAACCTAAGACGTTTGAAAGCAGTTTACATGCAGTGTGGTGGATTCTAACAACGATGACCACGGTCGGCTATGGAGATGTATATCCAACAACAGAAGCAGGAAGAACGTGGGCGATGATTGTTGTTTATACAATAGGTATTGGTCTTTTTGGTACGTTAATAGGGGTGATTGTAGATGGTATCACACAATATAAAAGACGAAAGGAGGAAGGGAAATTGTCCTATAAAGGTGAAAATCATTTTGTCATTATTGGTTGGACTGCTAAAAGTAAAAGCACGATAAATGAACTATTAATATGTGATGAAAAAACCGATATCGTGTTGATTGATGAATTTGAAAGGACTCCTTATGAGCATGAACGGTTTCATTATATTCAGGGAAGCCCGACAGATGTAGAGACTTTGAGGAAGGCGAAAATTGAAAATTCACAGGCTGTATTGCTGTTTGCAGCAGAAGGGATAGCGAATCCTGATTTAGTAGATGGCAAGACTCTTTTAACTGCTTCTTCGATAGAACGCTACGATGATGGAACAGAAAAGAATATTTATACCATTGCAGAAATCGTCAACGAAAAGCACGTGGGCAATTTCAAGCATGTTAAGATTGATGAATTTATTTTATCAAATGGTTCTGTATCGAACCTGATGGCGAAATCAGCCCAAATGAAAGGAGCCAGCCATCTATTTACACAATTGCTAAGCAGACAGGATGGTGACGGGGGGAGTGATCTCTGGGAGGTCAGTGTAAGTCCTGAATGGAAAACATATGGAACTGCATATGACCAACTTAAAGAAAAAGGGGCTCAGCTAATAGCTGACAGGAATGATTTGAACATACTCAAAAAATGGAATGAACCCATCCCAAAGGAAGCTAGATTATTTGTCATATGTGACAAACATACATACCAAAAGCTATGAAAAAAACGCATCTAAGAAGATGCGTTTTTTTCAATAGGTCAAACAACCTGCTATGACTATTCCAATTGATACGGACAATAATAGGAGAAAAAGACCGACTGCACGGTTATCTTCTTCAATGCTCTGGGAAACGTTAAAACGACGAGGTGTGAGCCACTCGGTAAGATAGAAGACAATAATCTGTGCTGCGATTCCAACAGCTCCCCAAATGACCATATCTAATAAAGAAATGGAGTTAGCAAGTGCGGAATATAAAACAATAGCAAGCCCGAGGAGCCTTCCACCCAGGACATAACTGGCTGCTTTATTTCCTTTCGCCATTAAGGCGAATTCCTTTACCTTTGTAGTGATTTCCATTAAAAATAATCCAACAAGTAATAGTCCTAAAGAAACAGCTAAATATAGCAAGAAATCTAACAATTATATTCCTCCTCATTGATTCCGACTGGTAAGAAATATGACTCATTTCCTGTGATTTTTCCTCCTGCTCTTATTCCAATGCTGCTCGGTTTCCCAGCAATAAGAAAAGAACCAAATACATATGATAACTCTTCTATACCCTTTTCCGTTTCCAGTGAAATCACTGGCAGAGGTACATACGATTGATAGACTGGCAGCTCATTTTTGTAAGTTTGGAAGGCATTTTGGGTGTCTACATTGGTATGTTCATCCCATATGGTAATGGTATCTCCTTCCCTGCCAAAAGATGGCTTTTGAACATAGGTTGTTGTACCACTAAAGACATCGGGCTCAAGGTAGGTAGGCAGTATATATTTATTAATCCATTCCTGTTCTTCCTTTGTATAAAATCCTTCTTTTTCAGCTAAGCCCCAAATTAGGCATTGAATTGATTTGGGTTGGAGAAGAAATGCTGAAACAGGGTTTACAATAGAAATTTTCCCTTTCTTCGCAAGGTGTAGTAATTCGATTCCCACGAAATCGCCTGTTTTTGGATCCCTGTCCCCAAGCAGATGTTCAAGAGGATACGTCTGCCTATATAAAACATTAATCGGCACTCCATTAGTATCTAAAAGTGCTTCATCCGTAATCCGAAGCTCTGACATTGGAATGATTTGATTTTTAACCTTACATAACTGACTTAAATAAACAGTGGTATTCCAATCCTCGATATGATCACTGTGTGCTGTGAATACAACATTTGGAGTTTCATGTCCCTTTGAGGATTCAAGGACAGCCTTTGTAATGCCAGACGATAGAAGGCGTTCTTGATTTTCATTCGGATTACGATAGCCAAATTCTGAACAAACTTTCCCGTTGATTTGAAAACATTCGACGATAAAAGTAGGTGTGTCAGAATTAAACTCAAGCATTTTTAAACCGTCACTCGTCAAAGCAAAATCAAATCGTGAAATGACTGATTCAGGAAAAAGGGTCTTCATTCTGAGAAATGGAAGACTTGCGGCCGGAAAACCAAGTTCAAGAAGCTGATCATCTTGAAGGCTTCGCAGGAGACCAGCTGTCTTAAAAAAAACCTTTCCTAAACGTTCTGTAGCTTCCTTAATAAGGGTTTGGGTATGTTCTGTCATGGTGAATACATGATATAAACTGTATTCTCCACCATATAAGTTTGACCAAAAGTCTGGAAACTTTGAGTAAAATTGACTTCGGCCCTTTGCGTAAGTGGACATGATATTAACCTCCAAATCCACCTTTTGAGCCGCTGCCGAAACCACCCTTAAAGCTAGAGGAGGATTTATAAGACTTGTAAGCAGATGAATTTCTCAAAGCTGATTTGTTACTGAAAAACATTCCGGCTAAAAAGAAATGCCCATAGTAACTTGATCGAGTATCATCACATTGCCAGACTCCTTCTTCGTCATCCCATTCCCAATCTGAACAGTTAGTGTCGTCTGGTTCAGGGGGAAGGTCTTGTGCTTGAGAACATCCGGCCAGGGTGGTTCCAGCCATAAGAGAAGTAAGAACACCAGTGATTAACCATTGGGTTTTCTTCACCTTCACAGCCTCCTTTTTGATGTCTAGCGTCAGCGCCTAGAGGCTCGGGGTCATAAGCGTGTCTAGTTGCGGCTCCTTGGGACTCGAGTCATAAGCCACCCCCTGAAGAAGGCAAAAAGCGCCTTCTTGCAGGGGTCG
>NZ_NPDD01000151.1 GCF_002272245.1 Bacillus sp. 7884-1
GTGCTTTTCTTTGTTATAATACCATTATAAAAGTAAATTTTAGGAAAACAATGGTAACATAAAAAGAAAAAGAAAGAGGGATGGAAAATGAGGTTAGAATATCGATTGGATGATGAATTTAAAAACTATCCTGCCATATATAATTACCCAGATATTTCTCGTGTTGAAGCAACAGCAAGAATGACCTGTGAATATTTCGTAAAAGACAGAGAAACCTTTGTAGTTAGTGCGACTTCTATGGATCCAGATGGAACAGCGGTGATGTATGTGAAAAGAGAAAATTATCACAATGATTCCTCGGACACTATCTATTCTCACATAGGCTTTGAAGTCAGAGAATTAATGGGAACCTCATCTAGAGTAGTGGAGAAAAAAGATGTTTGGGAACATGAAGAGATAGTAACAACACTTCATTCGGATTTTATCTACGTTCATAAGAATGGAAAGGCTTTGGAATTCTCATTAGATTCAAGAGAAATTGACGAAGACCGTAAATGCTACGTTTATTATGGGAAATTTACTGGCAAAAGTCGATAAGGGAATATAAGAAAATTTTCTTATTTTGAAGGATGCTGGCGATTAATGTCGTATTATTTATCATATATATATGGATATTTTCTTGGAGGAAAGTCAAATGTTGGCAGAAAAACTTCTTTTGAATTTACTTAATACGATCTCACCAGTCCTGCTTTATAAAGAGCAAACTAGGAATTGGGACAGAAGTTACCATGATTCTTCCAGAAGGTAAAAAGGAATTGGTTAATATTTGATTATTAAGAAGCTAACCAACTCAAGCATTGGTTAGTTTTTATTTTATATATTTTTGTAAAATAAGCAGTTTCAGAAGAACCTTGTCGAATGTAATCGAATTTCCAAAAAAAACATCAAGATTTTTTTTGGAAAGGTGGTAGAATAGTAGGAGACATTTTGAATCACAATAATTAAGGGAGTAACTGAAATGATAGTAAGCCCCACGAGCCCTAGATTAATTACAGAAGAGACAAAAACAATAAAATTTTTTTTAGTACTTTTTTATATTTTTTTATTTGCATATGATATTTTTAATTACTATATTCTGCCTATATATACGAAAAAAGGCGTTATTGGTTTATCGAATGAAGGTTTTGGATTTTGGTATCATATAGCTATTATAGGACTCCTTCCCATAGCTCTGTATTTCCTCCAAAAGGGAAATCCCTATATTGTAAAATATATTTACCTCTTTAGCTATACAGTTATTGAAACGATAAATAGCCTAATTATCTATTTTGGTTCGGACAAACCCTATGGATCAGGAAATATTGTTGAATTGTTATTTGTTTTTTTCTCACCGATTTTTGTGAATAAAAAATATTTTTGGACTGCTTCGATTTGTATGATAGGAAAATACGCAATCATTGGAAGTATTTTGCAAGAATCCAATGTTTTACTACCAATTCTAACTTTCTTTATTCTATCAGTAATAGCCTATTTTCTTTTAACACGATTTATCTCCTATATCAATTCTCTAACATCAGCACATATAGAGCTTCGACAAAAAGAGAAACTTGCTGTGATTGGACAAATGGCTGCTGGTATTGGCCATGAGATTCGTAATCCACTTTCAAGTTTAAAAGGCTTTACTCAGCTGCAATGGGAAAGCTATCCAAACACAAATGAATTTTACCCAATAATGATCCAAGAAATAGATCGAATTAATACCATTGTGAATGACTTAATGTATCTCGGAAAGCCAAAAGAGATTAAATTTGTAAAAGCAAATATTGAAGAAATAATTTCTTATACGTTATCGATTACTCAACAACAAGCTGAGAGCCAAGGGGTAACAATAGAAACACAGATGGAAGGACCTTTGCCTCCGATAGATTGTGACCCTCAGCAACTTAAGCAAGTATTTATAAATCTGTTGAAAAATGCAATTGAATCAATGCCTAAAGGCGGGAAAATAAAGGTATATGTAAAAGTTTTAAACAGAAAAAAGATGTCTATCTCCATTGAGGATGAGGGAAACGGAATTGCTGAAGAAAACATTCTAAATTTGGGAGAACCGTTCTTTACAACGAAAAAGGATGGAACGGGCCTGGGATTAATGGTCTCAAATCAGATTATTCTAGACCATAAAGGCGAAATCAAAATTGAAAGCAGTTATGGAGCCGGGACAAGAGTTAATGTGACACTGCCAATATTACAAATGAATGATAATAATTCTACAATTATACAAAAGTCATAAATATAATATGTTACAACGCTATCTGCAATGAGATATAATGTAGAGGAATACCGAATTACAAAGTTTATTGTATTATTATGTATAAAAATAAAGATCTAAATCTACCTATATCTTTTCTAATAGTAACGAAATATATAATAAACATGTGTGAGAAGTACTGGAGGATTATATGATACCACATGAAGAAAAACAAACGGTGAAATGGTATTTATTAATATCATACATTTTATTAATTGGATACGATGTCTTCTACTATTACATTCGTCCCAAGTATCTCGTCACGGATCATCAAAGTAAAATCGGGTTTCCAAGCAATACATGGTATCTAACCTATATAGTTTTATTGATTTTACTTCCAATTGCATTTTATCTCATAAAAGCAAATAAGCAATATTGGATTAAATATGTATTTCTAATTAGCTATTTAAGTGTCTCTTTCATGGCTGATTTTATATTCTATTACGGAAATAGCAAAGATTACACTAGTGGGAATGTAGTTGAGGTTTTTTTGATTCTATCATTGCCTCTCTTCTTGAATACAAAATATTTTTGGGTAGTTACACTAGGAGTTACTCTTAAATACATCTTTTTAGGAGTTACTTTAAATGAACCCTATGTTGTCGTACCAATTGTGTTGGTCGTAATTTTATCAATAATGTCATTCTTTTTGTTAGTCCGCTTTCAAGGGTATGTTCGGGCGATTAGCACCTCTTATGATAACCAATTAGAAGGAATTGTAAAGGGAGTTATTGCAACTCTGGAATTGAAAGATCCGTACACAAGAGGACATAGTGAGCGTGTCGCCAACTATGCCCTGTTGTTAGGAAAAGAAATCGGTAAGCTTACCAAAGAGCAGCAAAAATCCTTTTATTATGCTTGTTTACTTCATGATATTGGTAAGGTTAATATACCTGATCAGATTCTAATGAAGGCTGGAAAACTCACTGATGAGGAGTTTGATATCATCAAAACCCATCCTGTTGTCGGGGCTGATGCAGTAAAGAACGTTGAAGGAATAAAGGATAGTATTTGTGTCATTCTTTCACACCATGAACGCTGGGATGGAAAAGGATATCCTGAGCAATTAAAGGGTGAAGAAATACCGTTACTTGCTAGAATTGCTGCTATTGCTGACGCCTTTGATGCTATGACTTCTTCACGTTCTTACCGGGAAGCAATGCCGGTTGAAGAAGCATACAGACGTATTATTGAAGGCCAAGGGTCGCAATTTGATCCGCAGTTAGTTGAAGTTTTCAAGATTGTTTACCCAGAATGGATCAAATTTCATGAAAAATATCCATGGACAAAGAAGTGGGAGATGCTTAAGGAGGTGGGTTCATGAAAATCCGTAAACTTAAGAAAGTCAAAACGACTTGCTGGTGGTGCCAATTTTTAGGGATTAAGTGATATAAAAGAAGGGTGCAAGCGAAAGCTGTGCATCCTTCTTTTATAATAAAATTAATTAGTAAGGAGCGGTGTTTTTAAGATGAACATAACACTCCACTCGCGAATTTCCATGGTCCCTATCGAAATTCGAAAGGATCAAAAACATTATATAGTTGAAGATATGCTCAAGTGTGAATATTATGAAATGCCCGAGGTATGTATTGAAACAATCAACATGATTAATAAAGGTAGTCAGCTTGTAGAGATTGAGAGGAAATTGAAAGAAAAATTCCCAAATGAAGAGGTTGATCTAGTCGATTTTGCTAAGCAGCTTTATGAGCTAGATTTAATTGAGCAGATTGATGGGGTAAAGATTGAAAAAAAGCACAGTCCAAAAGAACAATTGGGCTTATTATGGATTTCCCCAAAATTAGGTAAATTCTTTTTTAATAAGATTACGGTCCTATTGTATAGTGTAATATTCGTATTGAATATAGTTATTTTCATTCTTAATCCTTCTTTATTTCCCCACCGTGAGGACATATTTGTTTTTGACATTATGGTCGTGAATGTAATCTTTTGGCTTGCGTTTACGTTTATTTTTGTACTTATCCATGAATTTGGTCATGTTTTGGCAATAAGAGCACACAATCTCCCAACGAAATTGGAGATTGGTCACAGAATGTTTTTTGTTGTGCTTTTAACAAATATGTCATCGGTATGGAGACTAAAACCTAAAGAAAGAAATATTCTTTTTTTAGGAGGTCTTTGTTTTGATACAGTACTTCTCTTTGTTTCCCTTATTAGTCAGTTGATATTTCCTAACGGTCATTGGTTTATACTTGGATTAATGCACCTTGCAGTTTTTGATATTGTTTTGAGGATGTTGTTTCAATGTTGTTTTTATATGAAAACTGATCTCTATTTTGTTTTTGAAAATGTATCCGGCTGCTACAACCTGATGGAAAATGCTCAGCAAACTATTAGACAGCAGCTTTCATTTCTAAAATTTAAATCATCGAGTGAAGTTATCTTTACGGGTGAAAATAAGACTGTTTTCACTTATTCCCTCTTCTATTTTCTTGGAATTGTATTAACAATTGTCCTATATTTTATGTACTATATCCCAGAAGTAATCTATGCGGGTAAACAGCTGCTCCCTGGTTTTGTGCAGCCGCCAACAAGTTTACTTTTCTGGGACGCGGTGCTTTTCTCCCTGCAGGTCAGCATCTTCTTACTATTACTGTTGTATTCCTATTGGAAAAAGTACCGCAGTAGAATTTAAATGTGACAAAGATTTGTCTAAAATGAAATTAATAAGGGTTTTTTCCTCGAGAGATGGGGGAGTTCCCCTATATTGGTAACACTAACGATTTTCTTACAATAAGAGTAAGAATAATTCGTTAGTGTTATTTTTTTTGAGGAGGAGCTCCAATGCAGGCAAATACGTCAACAAATCAGAAAGCGGAACGCTCAATCAATGGTGCTTTTGCATCTAAGTTTGCTAAATCCATGTTTTTAACTGTTTCCGCTATTGTTATTCTTTCTTTCATTGCAACGAGAATGTTTACCCATGTTGATTTAAATCTATACGGATATATGGTAGGAACAGTTGTTTTTATAGGTGGATTTTTCTATCGCTTTATCGCATGGGGGGAGAGACCGCCAACCAAAATTTTTATCAAAAAGGGCTTAAAGCTTTTAAAAAGAAAAAGCACCCCTAAAACGGCAGTTAACCATTTAGCTATTTATGATTTTATTAAAAACCGCGGATTGTACCGCTGGGTGCAGCATATTTTAATCGGCTGGGGTTGTGTTCTTGCCTGTCTAGTTACATTTCCACTTGTATTTGGCTGGATGTACTTCACGATGGATGAAATGGGTCAATATACGATTGTCCTAATGGGTCTAAATTTAATGACGGTAAAAGCTGATGGAATCATTGCGTGGTTCTCTTATAATGCCTTAAATATTTCAGCGTTTATGGTCATTTCAGGTGTCTGTATGGCTCTTTACCGCCGCTTAAAAAATATGCAGGCAAGAGCAGAGCAAAAGTTCATCTATGACTTCCTACCGCTTTACTTATTGATATTTATTTCTGTAACAGGACTTTTATTAACCGTCCAAAATGTTTGGCTTCATGGCTGGATGCAGCCGCAAATGTCATTGATTCACCAATTTTCCGTTATTGTCACGCTAATTTATTTACCATTTGGAAAGCTCGCTCATATTCCTTTTCGTCCGGTGAGTGTTTTTGCGAAGAATTACCGTGAGCACTATGCTGAACAGGAAGAGAAAAAGTGTAAAGTGTGCGGTGACCATTTCGTATCAGTCGAACAGTCAAATGATGTCATTCAAGTACTGGGAGTAAATGCGATCGAATTCAATATGGAAGATGGCTTTAATCTTGCTGAATTATGCCTTCCATGCCGTAGAAAATATCGTATTTCAAGATTCTCTGGAATACCAACGCACCAAGTGAAAGTTAAGGAGGCAAATCAGAATGCAAAGGGATAAGTTTTTTAAAGAAATTGAAAATGTACGCCACCCAAATGAAACTCTCGTAAAAACGCACTGCAGCTATTGTGGTATGCAATGCGGGATGAACTTACGTGTCAATACAAAGACCAATAAAATAATCGGAGTTGAGCCTCGTTATGATTGGCCGGTAACCGTCGGCAAAATGTGTCCAAAAGGGGTTACTGCCTATCAGCAAACGAATCATGATGATCGTATTTTAAAACCTTTGATTCGTGATGATGCTTCATTGAAGGGAACGAAAGAAGGCTTCCGAGAAGCTACCTGGGATGAAGCTTATGACTTAATCGTCAAAAAATTCCAAGAGCTGCAACGTGATTTTGGTAAGGATTCACTAAGTGTATATAGTGGTGTATCCATGACTAATGAAAAATGTTATCTAACTGGTAAATTTGCGCGTGTTGGCTTACAAACACGCTACATTGATTACAATGGACGCTTTTGTATGGCGAGTGCTGCCGGAGGATTTTTGAGATCCTTCGGAGTCGACCGTGGATCAACCTTACCATGGACCGATCTTCATGAAACAGATTGTTTGTTTATCGCAGGAAGCAACACGGCAGAATGCCACCCAACATCTATGTTTAGAGTTTGGGCAGTTCAAGAACGGGGTGGTTATTTAATCGTAGCAGATCCTCGTGAAACACCAATTGCCAGAAGAGCAGATGTCCACTTGGATTTAAGACCAGGAACCGATCTTGCTCTTGCAAATGGAATATTAAATTTATTAATCCAGAACGGCTATGCAGATGAAGAATTCGTAAACAACCATACAAACGGCTTTGATGAAACAAAGGAACTAGTGAAAGAATTCACACCAGAATATACGAGTGAACTTACTGGAGTTGCTCCAGAGAAAATCATTCGTGCAGCTGAAATTTATGGTAAAGCACCAAATGCAATCGTTATGTTTGCTCGTGGAATTGAGCAGCAGGTCAAAGGAGTAGACAATGTTTCTGGATATACGAACATGGCATTAGTGACTGGCAAAATTGGCCGTCCTAAAGCAGGTGTTGCTACTTTTACAGGGCAGGGGAATGGCCAAGGCGGACGTGAACACGGTCAAAAAGCAGATGCACTTCCAGGTTACCGAAAAATTAATAATCCTGAGCATGTTAAGGCGGTAGCCAAGGTATGGGGCATTGAACCCGAAGAAATGCCAAAAGAGGGTGTTTCTGCTTACGAAATGTTTGGTTTGATGGAGCAAAAAGTCATCCGAGGATTGTACCTATTGTGCTCAAATCCAGCAGTTTCAGCACCAAACTTAAATTATGTCCGTGAGCAGTTAAAAAATCTTGATTTCATGGTTTGTTCTGATTTTTACCTATCAGAATCTGCAGAGTTTGCAGATGTTATTCTTCCAACTACTACGTGGTCTGAAGATGAAGGAACCGTTACAAATCTCGAAGGACGCTGTATAAAAATTAACAAGGCACAAGAGCCGCTTGGGGAATCTAAACCAGATTGGCAAATTCATGTTGAACTGTGTGAACGTCTCGGCAGAGGTAAATACTTCTCGCATTTAAAAACAGCTAAAGATGTTGCTGATGAATTCCGCTTAGCTTCCAAAGGCGGCTATGCAGATTATTATGGAATCACCTGGGATAAAATCGAAAAACAAGATGGCGTATTCTGGCCTTGTAAAGATGAGAATGATCCTGGAACACCACATATGTTCCTAGATAAAAAATTCTATCATCCAGATGGAAAGGCGAAAATTTGTGCCCTTCCATACCGTCCACCGGCTGAAGAGCCCGATGAAGAATATCCATTGCGCTTAACCACTGGACGCGTTGTTTACCATTATCTATCTGGGAACCAAACAAGAAGAATCAACTTCCTACGGGATATGTGTCCAGAGCCGTACGTAGAAGTACACCCAGAAACAGCTGAAAAATATAACATAAAGCATGAAGAAATGGTTCGTTTATATACTCGCAGAGGCGAAGCAGAGTATAAAGTAAAAGTCACAGAAGCTATCCGAAAAGATACGGTTTTTGTACCTTATCATTTTGGTCATGATAAATCTATTAATCTATTAACGATTGCTGCTCTTGATCCAATGTCAAGAATGCCGGAATTTAAAGCTTGTGCAGCGCAGATTGAAAAACTTGAACTAAAGAAGGTGCAGTAAATGAAAAAGAGGCTATATTTAGAACTTGAAAACTGTATAGGCTGCCGTTCGTGTTTGGCTGCCTGCACACAGTGCGGTGGTCATGAGGAGCGTAACCGTAACTACGTATACGATGTTAACCCGCTTGTTAACCGTCAAACCATGCCTCTAATGTGCCTTCACTGTGTGAATCCAGCATGTGCGAGAAGCTGTCCGGCACAAGCAATCCAAATTCATGAAACAGGTGCTGTTCTTTCAGCTCTAGTGGAAAAGTGTATTGGCTGCCAAAACTGTACGATTGCCTGCCCTTACGGTATTCCAAAGTTTGATACCGAGCAAAATCTAATGTATAAGTGCGATCTATGTATCGACCGTACAAAAGACGGAATCCCTCCAATGTGTGCAAGCGTATGTCCGTCCAATACTTTGCAATGGTTAACAGATGAAGAAATTGAAGCGAAGCAAAAGCAATTTAATTTAGATAACGGTAAATGGGTTACAAGCATGCCTTATTTAGAAGGCGAAACAAATGTTAGAGTGAATCTCCCTGGGATCCTTCAGGGTGTCACGAAATTGTTTTAGGAGGGATTAACATGACAGATAAAAATAATAAAATCCCGTTCAATGAAGATAACTATACACATAATATAAACCGCAATAATGAAAGAAAATTGGACCGCCGCGGTTTTATGAAAACATTGGTCGGTGCTGCAGGTGTATTTGCAGTTTCTTCTCTTCCGTGGGGTGTATTGGCTGCGAAAGAGCTTAACGGACTGGGAGACAAAAAATATCCAAAACAGAAAATTATCGATGTAAAGTCTTTACCTATTGGCGATGCAGTAGATTTCCATTTTCCAGGTGAACATGATAGCGCGATTTTAATTAGGCTATCCGAAGAGAAATATGTCGCTTATCAAAATGCGTGTACTCATCTTCGCTGCCCTGTATTTTGGAAGAAAGATGAGGGCGAAATGCTCTGCCCATGTCATCACGGGAAATTTGACGTTGAAACAGGTGCGCCTACAGCTGGTCCTCCAAGACGCCCGCTCCCTGAGATTTATGTGAAAGTAGAAAACGGAACAGTTTATGCTGTTGGGGTGAAGCGCTATGAAGCGTAGTTATGGAAGTGTTGCGCTCCTTTTAGTCATATTAATGTTAAATATAATAGCTACACAATTTATGGTTCATCAGTATTTTTATGAAAATTATACGAACACAATTGTTGCAGCAGTCATCAATGTAATCCTTTTCCCTGCCGCATTCCTTATTTATAAAAAAGGTGTGAAAATCAATGAATAGTGAAACGTATCTAGATTTTTGTTTTATACGAGAACAAACAGGTGATTTTGCTACCGATATTGATGAATTATTGAAAAGCATGTTTGGGAAAAAGCGATTAAATTGGTTTCTAGAGGAAAAGACAATAGATGGAGCAGAAATGGTAATCGCAGAAGTAAAAGGAATGAGCGATTGGAGTTCAGAGGAAGAAACCATCCTATTCCTTGAGGACCATGCAGATTCAAAGTTTTGGGAGTATCTGCAAGGTTACAAAATGTTCATCTATCCAGCCAAGAAAGGATGTAACAGCTGTGGAAACCATTAATGTAGATGAATTGCAGAGATTCGTTGGGGCAACAATGAAAATAGCGATAGAAGATAAAGATGGCGGGGATCAAGCCCCAGTTGTTAAGAAAATGATAAAAAAAGTTCAGACCTGTCCTGATCATACGCATGTCCGTTTTTATTTTGATACTATCTCTTTTTTAGCAGTCCCACTTAACAGCAAAGTAAATCAATCGGAAGCTAGCTTCTCAGCTTCTGACCTAGTTAGTGGTTTAACCTATACATTTCAAAAAGTCTAGCAAAAGGTCACGGGGGTAAAGTATGGAGCATTCTGCCTCAAAGCAACAAATTCGTTCTTATATTATTCAATCACAAGAGGAAGAAATTAAACGTATTTCTTTGGAGCTGCATGAAGGTGTTGGTCAAAATCTATTTAGTATTCTTACTGGATTACAATTTGTTGAATCAGGATTAAGTCAGCCTCATTTGAAAAACTATTTACATGAAATGACTCAGTTGATTGAAAGAACGATACAAGAGATTAGATTACTCTCAGTCGAGCTCCATCCCCCAGCCTTAACCACACTTGGCTTACTGCCAGCAATTAAGAGCTATATTAAATTATATACCTCAACATTTGGAGTTCTTGTTGATTTAGAATCAATTGGGGAAGAGAAACCAATTCAAGAGCAAAAGAGTGTTGCGGTTTTTCGAGTTTGCCAGGAGGCACTTACAAATATCGCGAAACATGCTGATACATCGAATGTGAAAATGAGTTTGTTTTGGAAGGAAGAGGAATTGAGAATCTCGATTATTGATTTCGGTGGAGGATTTGTCGTAGACGAAATGGTAAATAACCATGTTACTTTAGGAATAGCAGCCATGAAGGAAAGAATGCTTCTAACTGGCGGGCATTGTGTAATATCCTCTAAAATAGGAGAAGGTACGTCTGTTGAAATATCTCTTCCTTTATAGGAAGGGAAGGAGAGGTAAATTTGATTAAAATCCTATTAGTTGATGACCATGCCGTGGTAAGAATGGGTCTTACCATGCTGTTAAATACAAATCCCGAAATGCAAGTAATTGGTGAAGCCTCAGAAGGCAATGAAGGCATAAAAAAGGCCTTGAAGCTTAAACCCGATGTAGTTGTGATGGATTTAAGTATGCCTCATGGTAAGGATGGATTATCTGCGACATCTGAATTGAAAAAGCTAATGCCTAATGTAAATATTTTAATTCTAACCATGCATGATGATGAGGAATACCTGTTTAGAGCCATTCAAGCTGGTGCGTCAGGCTGTATATTAAAAAGTGCGCCGCATGAGGAGCTGATGTCTGCGATTGAGTCCGTCTCTTTAGGGAATGCTTATTTACACCCAGCGGCTACAAAAAGATTAATGGAAGAATATTTAGGCGGCATTAAGCATGACATCCATGATACCTATCATCTTTTATCCGACCGTGAAAAAGAAGTCCTCACACTTGTAGCTAAAGGCTATGCAAACAAAGAAATAGCGGAGCAGTTAGTCATAAGTGTAAAAACGGTTGAAACCCATAAAGGTAACTTAATGGAAAAACTGCAAATGAAGACAAGACCTGAACTAGTGGAGTATGCAGTTAAAAAGGGGCTCTTAGGTTATGGAATTTAAGGAGAAGACCAACGAATGACAGAAATAAGAGAAATTCATTCGGTAATGGAGGTTTGTGATCAGTTACGGAAAGAAGTGGAATGTGATTTTGTTGCCCTTGCCCTTCAAAATGATGTAGGTCCCGATGTTCGATGGCATTATGCTTCAGGAAACGTAAACGATAAATATAAACGAATAACCGTCCGTTTTGGAAAAGGAATCGCAGGAAAAATCATTTCAAGCGGCAGTCCAATGATGATGAGCAACTTTCCAAATGATATCTATGGAAAAGTAACCGACCATCCCATTATGCTTGCTGAAAAACTTGTTTCCTGTTATGCGTCCCCTTTATTTTTTAATGGCACCCCAAAAGGTGTATTGCTGGTTGGAAAAAGGGACTCATACACATTTTCTGAAAATGAGCAGGAAAAGGTGAAAGAGTCATGCGAAACTCTTGAGCAGCTCTTAAGAAGTCATATCTTAGGGGAAGGGGCTTAAGTCATGGAGACAAATCGTCAGCAATCACTAAATCAGCTCAGCAGCCTAGAGTTGGAATTGAAAAAGTCGATTCAAGAATTAATGGATATTAAATTCGCTCTTGATGAATCTTCCATTGTCGCGATAACAGATTCTAGAGGAACCATTACATATGTAAATGAACAATTTATTCAAATTTCGAAGTATACAAAAGATGAGCTTATAGGGCAGGACCATCGGATATTAAATTCCGGTTACCATTCTGCAGAGTTTTTTAAGGAAATGTGGAGAACGATTGGTTCGGGTAAAACCTGGAAAGGTGAAATCTGTAACCGTGCTAAAGAAGGGACCACCTATTGGGTGGATACTACAATTGTTCCATTTATGAATGATAAGGGAAAACCTTATCAATATTTGGCGATTCGTTATGAAATTACAGAACGAAAAAGAGTGGAACAAGAACTTCAAAAAATGATGACAACCATTATTGATGTTCAAGAAGAAGAACGCAGGCGTTTATCTCGAAATTTACATGATGGCATTGGTCAAAATTTATATAGTCATCTGATTACGATAAATCGTTTACTTTCGGAATTAGACCATCCTCTTCTTCAGCAAATGCAAAAGGAAGCAACCCAATTAATTGAAGAAATCCGCGATATATCTTGGGAATTGCGTCCATCTGTTTTGGATGACCTGGGACTCGTTCCTGCGATTCGTTCCTTCCTTTCCCGCTTTTCTGAGAACTATGGGGTTGATGTTTATTTTGAATGTGTGCTGAACCGCCGTTTAGATATAAGCATTGAGCTGACGATATACCGTATCATTCAGGAAGCACTAACCAATATTCGAAAGTATGCAGATGTTTCCGAGGCAACTGTCACAGTAAGAGAAATGGATCAATCAGTAAGGGTTATGATTGAGGATAAGGGGATAGGCTTTGAAATGGTGAAGCAAGCTCGCGGCGTAGGTCTATTTAGTATGGATGAACGAGCTAGAGCTGTTGGCGGAGAATTGACTATTTTCTCAGCTCTTGGTGAAGGAACAAAGATTATCCTAGAAGTCCCAGTAACCCGTTCATAACAATAATCAAAAAAATAGAACCAGGTAATCCCTGGTTCTATTTTTTCTATATCTTAAATGAACTCTTTAATGAAACAATTCGGTTAAAGACGAGTTTATCAACAGTCGTATGCTTTGGATCAACATTGAAATATCCATGTCTAAAGAATTGGAATTTGTCATAAGGTCTGCTTTCCCGCATGTTCGGCTCAACAAATCCTTGTAATACTACTAGTGATTCAGGATTTACGTTATCAAGGAAGGTCTTTTCTTCCTCGTCATCTTCCGTTTTATCAAGAATAAGTGGTTCGTATAAACGAAACTCGGATGGAACAGAATTGGTTGCTTCCACCCAATGAATGGTTCCTTTTACCTTACGGCCAGTAAAGCCGATACCACTTTTAGTTAGCGGGTCATAGGTACAGCGCAGTTCAACGACTTCTCCATTTACATCCTTGATGACTTCTTCACATTTAATAAAATAAGCATGTTTAAGGCGTACTTCACTACCAGGGAAGAGGCGGAAATATTTTGCCGGAGGATTTTCCATGAAATCGTCTTTTTCAATGTAGATTTCACGAGAAAACGGAATTTTCCGTAACCCCATTTCAGGAACCTCAGGATTAATCTCGGCATCAAGTAATTCGATTTGTCCCTCAGGATAATTCGTGATGACCACTTTTAAAGGATTCAGAATCCCCATAGTCCGAGGAGCTTTTAATTTTAAGTCTTCTCTAACAAAGTGTTCAAGCATTTGGGAATCTACGGCGCCGGAACCTTTTGATACACCTGTTTCACGAACAAAATTACGAATCGATTCAGGAGTAAATCCTTTTCGTCTCATTCCAGAGATTGTAGGCATCCTTGGGTCATCCCAGCCATCAACGAACCCTTCGTCCACGAGCTGCTTCAGTTTCCGCTTGCTCATTACCGTGTTGGTTACGTTTAAGCGGCCGAATTCTATTTGCTGCGGTTTACTATCCATTTCGCATTGCTCCACTACCCAGTTATAAAGTGGACGTTGGTCTTCAAACTCAATGGTACAAATGGAATGGGTGACGTCTTCAATCGCATCCTCTAAAGGATGAGCAAAAGCATACATCGGATAGATACACCATTTATCGCCAGTGTTATGGTGTGTTGCATGAGAAATTCGATAAATGACTGGATCACGTAAATTGATATTAGGTGATTTCATATCAATTTTTGCGCGAAGAACCTTTTGACCATTTTCAAATTCTCCGTTTCTCATCCGTTCAAATAAATCAAGATTCTCCTCGACAGAACGATCACGATAAGGGCTCTCTTTACCAGGAGAGGTCAAGGTGCCTCGGAACTCACGAATTTCATCAGCGGACAAGTCATCCACGTAGGCAAGTCCTTTTTTAATTAACAGCACAGCACGTTTGTACATTTCTTCAAAATAATCTGAAGCAAAATTTAAGTTATCCCATTCAAATCCAAGCCATTTCACGTCTTCTTTAATGGAATTAACATATTCGACGTCTTCCTTTAACGGATTGGTATCATCAAATCGTAAATTGGTTTTTCCGTTAAATTCATCCGCTAATCCAAAATTAATGATGATGGATTTAGCATGACCAATATGTAAATATCCATTTGGCTCTGGAGGGAAACGAGTGATAATTTTATCGTGTTTGCCAGATTCCAAATCCTTAATCATAACATCTTTTATAAAATTAGAACTTAGATTGTCCACTCTATTCAACCTCTTTCTTTCATCTCTATTACTTATAAATAACATAAAATATGATATTTTTCCATTGTACCCAACTATTCATTAGAAAAATAGTGGAATTGGTAAAAAGAAAGCAAAAAGGCTACAATATATGCTTATAGAAGGAATGGAAGGGGATTTTATATGATAAATTTAGGTACAGTCGGAACAGGGTGGATTACAGAATCCTTTATAGAGTCAGCAAAACTGAGCGGAAAACTAACTTTAACAGCAGTCTATTCTCGAACAGAGGATAAAGCAAAAAACCTTGCCCACACATATAACGCAGCACACTATTTTACTGATTTAGAGGAAATGGCAAAAAGTCCTGAAATTCAGGCTGTCTATATTGCTTCACCCAATTCAGTCCACTTTGAGCAGGCACTTACTTTCTTGAAAAATAAAAAGCATGTCATTTGTGAAAAGCCGATATTTTCAAATACAGCTGAATTAGAAGAAGCTTATCAAACAGCTGAGGAGAATGGAGTTTATTTATTTGAGGCCATTCGAAATATTCATACCCCAAACTTTCGTATTTTAAAAGAGAAGCTTCATATGGCAGGTAATCTAAGAAGTGCTATTCTTCCATATATGAAGTATTCTTCACGCTACGATTTGTTTTTACAAGGTGAGGAACCAAATATTTTCTCAAGTACCTATTCCGGAGGAGCTTTAGTAGATTTAGGGGTGTATCCGCTCTTCTTAGCTGTCGGTCTATTTGGTGAGCCGAAGAAGGTCACCTATTATCCAGTAATACTAAGGACCGGTGTCGATGGCAGTGGTACACTTATTTTAGAGTATCAAGACTTTGTCTGTACGATTCTTTGTTCAAAGATTTCTGATTCGGAACTTCCATGTGAGATTCAAGGAGAAAAGGGTACCTTTATCCTCGAAGATGCAGCGCCAATATCAGAAATAAAATTTATTGACTGTCATACAAAGGAGAGCGAAATTTTCAGTGTTGCTCAGGAAGAAAAAGACATGGTCTATGAGTGCATCAATATCGCTGAAATCATTGAAACAAACAATGTTCAACAATATGAGAAGCTAAAGGAATGGAGTGAAATTGTACTCCGAGTAACAGAAAAAGCGCGGAAACAGAACAACATTGTGTTTGGAGTAGAACGCTAGGAGAATTTTTAGATATCCAGTAAACCCTATACGTCTTATAAATTAATTATGTCTTTTTTTAGTATAGGGTTGTGAACTCTTTAGGAATCCGCCATTCTTGATGACTTTTATCACATCCCCAATTTTACTTCGTTCTTTATATTTAAGGTGAAGAAGATTGGGGGAATCGTAATGAAGTCAATGAACTGGTACAAGAAACAGTTGAAAAGAAAACCGGTTCAAATAACAAGGTACGTCGTTCAAGCTGTATTCCTGTTATTTTTACTATATGTAGGTGTCCGTTTTTATCAATTCTATACGCATTTTGAAACTCTAGGAAAAACACCATTTGTTGAAAGGCCAGCAACTGTTGAAGGATTCCTGCCAATTAGTGCTTTAATGGCATTAAAGGTCTGGCTTGCCACCGGAGATTTTGATTTGATCCATCCTGCCGGACTAGTATTGCTAAGCTTTTTTGTCGGTGGTGCCATTCTTTTCCGGAGATCGTTTTGCAGCTGGATTTGTCCAATTGGAACAATGAGTGAGTGGATTGCAAGAGTGGGAAAAAAGCTGTTTAAAAGAAATTTTGAAGTGCCCACCTGGCTCGTTTGGCTGTTAACCCCAATCAAGTATTTATTATTGCTTTTCTTTTTGGGTATGGTGGTTGTTATGCCGACGTACGGTGCAATTGCCTTCTTAAACGAACCATATAACAAAATATCTGATGTGAAAATGCTGACATTTTTCTTAGATATTAGCGCTTTTGGGATTGGTTTTCTTACTGTAATGATTGTACTATCTTTATTCTATAGAAACTTCTGGTGTCGCTTTCTTTGTCCTTATGGAGCGTTCATCGGACTTGGGTCGATATTTAGAATTTCAAAGGTTCGTAGAAATGAAGAGACATGCACAAATTGTGAAATGTGTACAAAAGTATGTCCATCCAGAGTAAAAGTGCATAAGGTAGAAACTGTTAATAACTTGAATTGTACCGCTTGTATGGCCTGTGTAGAGGCATGTCCTGTAAAGGATACCTTGAATATGACGGTAGCAAATAAAAAGGTAAGTAAATGGTTTATTCCAGTTTCATTCTTTGTCGTATTTTTCTTAATAGTGGGCTTTGCAAAAATGACGGGACACTGGGAAACCATCATCAGTTATGAAGAATGGAAAATATTAATTCCTGAAGCAAAATATATAGATTAGGAAAAAGAGTAATCTGTTGCCCAAACAGGTTACTCTTTTTTGTTTTGAAATTTATCTGATTATTTCTTAAAACAAGTTGAAAAACTTAAAAATGTCCAATATAATGAGAATGTACATTTCCAAATAAACAATCAAATTTCCTATTTGGAAACAAAAGAAGGAAATCTCCAAAGTTAGCTAAACTGTATAGTTAGGTACCATGCAAGTAAGAAGAAAATTCAAAGGAAAACGTCAGTGCAAAAATAAATCGATAAACAGGAGTGAATAAAGTGGAAACTCGTTATACACATAGCCCAGAAGATATTCGTCATTATTCAACAGATCAATTACGTAAGGAATTTTTAGTAGAAAGTATTTTTGTACCAGGGGAAGTCAGATTGACGTATACCCATAACGACCGGATGATCTTTGGCGGTGTTACACCAACAAATCATCCTTTAACCATTGAACTATCTACAGAATTAGGAGTTACCTACTTCTTAGAACGTCGTGAACTTGGTGTTATTAATATCGGTGGACCAGGATCTATTGTAATCGAAGGCAGAGAAGAACCAATGAAAAAGCAAGATGGATATTACATTGGAAAAGAAACAAAGGATATTCTATTTAAATCAGAAGATCCGTCTAATCCAGCAAAATTCTATACCGTATCCGTACCGGCTCACCATAAGTATCCAAATGTAAGAATTAGTATTGATAATATCGAACCAATGGTGACAGGTGATTCATCGACATTAAATCATCGTTCCATTTATCAATATATTCACCCGAATGTATGTGAAAGCTGCCAGCTTCAAATGGGATATACCATCCTAACTCCAGGAAGTGCTTGGAACACAATGCCGAGTCATACACATGAACGCCGTATGGAAACGTACCTTTATTTCGATATGAAAGAAGATACTCGTGTTTTCCACTTTATGGGCAAACCGGATGAAACCAAACATTTAGTTATTGCGAATGAACAGGCTGCCATCTCACCGAGCTGGTCTATTCATACAGGTGTAGGTTCAAGTGACTATACTTTCATTTGGGCAATGTGCGGTGAAAACATTACATATAATGATATGGACATGGTGCCAATGAAGGACTTAAAATAAATCCTTTTGTTAATTGATTGTTTTAATGTACTTCATTAAACAGATACGGAGGTTTTGAAAATGACGCAGGACTTACAACAATTTTCATTAGATTATTTTAAATTAGATGGTAAAGTTGCGATTGTGACAGGCGGTAATACTGGAATTGGACAAGGCTTTGCGGTTGCGCTGGCAAAAGCAGGAGCAGATCTTTTTATTACTACCCATGGAAATAACTGGGGAGAAACGAAAGAACTAATCGAAAAAGAAGGACGTCGAGCAGCGTTTTTTCAAGGTGATTTAACAGATAAACAAGTTTCAAAGGATATCGTTGCTAAATGCTTAGAAACATATGGAAGAGTAGATATCTTAGTAAATAACGCAGGTACCATCCGCCGTTCGCCTATACTAGAATATAAAGAAGAAGATTGGGATGCAGTAATGGATATTAATCTAAATGCTGTTTACTCATTGAGCCAAGAAGCTGCAAAGGTAATGGCAGAACAAGGCAGCGGAAAGATTATTAATGTTGCATCCATGCTCTCTTTCCAAGGTGGTAAATTCGTACCTTCCTATACAGCCAGCAAACACGGTGTCGCTGGTTTAACAAAAGCATTTGCGAATGAATTAGCAATAAAAGGTATACAAATTAATGCCATTGCGCCTGGTTATGTGGAAACGAAAAATACAGCACCCATTCGTGAGGATGAAGTGCGTCATGCAGAAATTACCTCTCGTATTCCTGCGGGTCGTTGGGCAACTCCAGCTGATTTGCAAAGTGTAGTAGTCTTCCTTGCAAGCAGAGCATCTGATTATATG
Organism: Bacillus sp. 7884-1; assembly: GCF_002272245.1. Classification (GTDB taxonomy): domain Bacteria; phylum Bacillota; class Bacilli; order Bacillales; family Cytobacillaceae; genus Neobacillus. The sequence continues at coordinate 18,950 of NZ_NPDD01000151.1, forward strand.
AACGGAGCCATTATCCCAGTAGATGGCGGTTGGCTCGTTCGCTAGTTTCACATATAATAAGTTATAAAGATGAAGGGAGGTAACATAGTGGAGAATGCAAAACAGCCATATGGTACTGTTCTAATAAAGGCTTCTAGTATCCTAGATTATCTATCTGCAAAGAAAGAACCACAATCCTTAAATGTGATTGCACAGGAAACAGGATTAACAAGCTCAACGGCCTTAAAGATATTGGATACCCTTCTACTTATTGGTTATGTAAAAAAACATCCAGAAACAAAGAAATTCGAACTAGGAAGTGCCTTAATTAAATACGCCAACAAGTATCTTGCAGATCTGGACATTTCAAAAATTTCTTATCCACATTTAAAAGAACTGCAAGGTCTTTTAGATGAAACAATACACTTAGGAATTTTAGAAGGCGATGAGATCCTAACGGTTAATAAATTGGAAACGAAAAAACCGATCGTGTGTTTAAATTCAAGGATTGGTTTATCGAAGCCGCTTTATTGTTCCGCAATGGGAAAAGCCGTGCTAGCAGAAATGTCAGAAAGTGAAGTATTAGCTTATTTTAGCCGAGTGGAACTAAAGGCACTAACTGAAACCACTATTACAGATTCGGAAGCTCTGGTAAGACAGTTAGAGGATATAAAAAGAAATGGGTATGCTGTAGATGACAGTGAAGGTGAAAAAGATGTGTATTGTCTAGGTGTATCACTTCGAATGAATAACAAAACATATGGTGCTTTTAGCGTAAGTGTGCCCTCCTATCGAATTTCACCTGAAGTTAAAGATGAAATCGTTCAAGCCATATTGAAAACAAAGGAAAATATCCAGAGAGAATTACAGCAAAATTATGTTTTTATCTAAACTTAAAAAGAATCTATTTTGAAGAATCTCTTTCAAAATAGATTCTTTTTGTATGTATAGAAAATGAGATACATCCAGCCCATTTTTACATATATATAATTAAAAATAAAATGGGGTAATCGTGATGTCTCAAAGAAATATGGAACAGGAAAATTGGATTATCTACCTTCTTTCCTTATCCAGAATGGTTTATCTTTTTCAGGCAGAAGTGAAAGGGATAGGCGGCCGTAGGTGGGGATACATCAATGAAAAAGGTGATTTTGTTCTTCCTCCAAAATATGATATGGGTCGTGAATTTCAGGAAAATGGCTTGGCTATTGTTCAAGTAGATAATCTAACTGGAATCATCAACAGTGACGGTTATTTTATTGTGAAACCAAAATATGATACAATCAATCCTTTTTCAGAAGGGCGGGCAGCTGCTATTGACGGAGAAGGTTATAAAATATTAGATGAAAGTGGAAAGGAAATAACCACAAAGGAATATTTCTTTATTGGAGATTATCAGGAGGGCAGAGCAGTAGTTGCCAATAATAACGAGCATGGCGACTATTTACTTGGTTATTTGAATAGAAGAGGCAAGGAAGTCATTCCGTTGTCCTTTGAAGCTGCAAGTGACTTTCAAGACAGTAAAGCGGTTGTAAAAGTCAAAGAGGGCGGATATTCGTTGATTGATCTAACAGGGAAGGTATTGAAATCCTACCCTTACCCTTTTGTAAATTATTATGGAGAAGGGATGCTGGCATTTAAGGAAAAGGAAGATGGAAACTGGGGTTACATGGACGAATCAGGGAAGGTGGTCATTGAGCCCAAGTATATTGGAGTACAACAGTTTATCGATGGAAAAGCGATTGTAACGGTAGAAAACCATAATCATGATTATTATGGTTTAATTGACCGACAAGGAAATTTTATCATCAAACCTCACTATAATAGCCTATTAAATCTTGGAGAAGAGCGGTATGCGTTAGGGAAGGCGATTGATCCTGAAAAGCCATATCTGTTTCCAAAGTATGCAATCGCCGCCTCTAACGGTCAAATTTATACTGGTTTTATCTATAATGGTGTTTCCAAATTTAAGGAAGGAATCGCCTCTGCATATAATGATGAACTCACTTTCTTTATCGATAAACGTGGTCAAAGAATTGAACATCTTCCAAAGATTAACGGCAGTGGTTCATTGGCATTTGAGAAATCATTAATAAAGGGGGATATTGATCTCCGAGTTCTCTATTTTGATAAAAAAGGCAAATTGATTTGGAAGCAAAATACTATCATTCCTTTAAACAACGATTATTCTGTTATCGAAAACAAATATAAACCAAATAAGGATTATTTAGTTTATTATCCACAGTTAAAGGGTGTTGAGACTCAGGAGAGTGTAAATCAGACTTTGAAGGACCTTTCTGGAGTGAAGCCAACGCTTGCGCATACGCAATTGGAATCAAGCTACGCAGGTGATTTCGATGTAAGCTTCTATAAGAAAACCCTGGTAGTCATTGAGATAAAAGGATATGATTATCCTTTTGGTGCGGCTCATGGAATGCCAGTTAGAAAATATGCACATATAGATCTTAAATCGGGCAAATTTTATCAACTTAAAGATTTATTTAAGCCGGAAGCAGATTACGTAGAGGTCATTAGTCAAATTATTGGAGAAAAAATCAAAAATGATGATCAATATTCCTATGTCTTCCCAGATTCTAATAAAGGAATTAAAGCAGACCAGCCATTTTTTATTAGTGAAGGGGCGTTGAATGTTTATTTTGGGCCCTATGAAATTGCCCCATATGCTGCAGGCTTTCCAACTTTTACAATTCCGTTTAATGAGATAAGCAGCATCATTAATCGTGCTGGAGACTTTTGGCTTTCGTTTCATTAATTGACAACATCTTGGCAGCGATATATTTTTAACATAGGCTAATTAATTACTGTCAAGGGAGTGGGAAGAATGAAAATGATCGATATTTCCAGAAGGTTAGAAAACGGAATGCCGGTTTGGCCAGGAGATACAACCTTTCAATATGAGGTTTCATGGTCCAAAGCAGAGAGTGGATCTGTGAATGTAGGTAGCCTTTCAATGAGTACACATACAGGGACGCATGTGGATGCGCCTTTTCATTTTGATGATAATGGAAAAAGAATTATTGAATTAGAACTTGAGTTGTATATCGGTCCTGTAAGGGTAGTCGATATGATTGGGAAAGAAAGTATAGGAGCGAAGGATTTGGAAAATGTAGATTTAGAAGGCTTCCAAAGAGTATTGTTTAGAACTTTGGCTTGGGAGAATTCAAGAGAGTTTCCTGAAAAGATACCTTTTATTGAAGGTGACCTCGGTCCATACTTGGCGGAGAAGGGAATTAGACTCATCGGGGTGGATGTTCCATCCGTCGATCCGATTGACAGTAAAGACCTGCATGCGCACCATAGCTTAAATGAAAATGGAATCCATATCCTCGAATCAGTCCTTTTGGATCAAGTAGAACCAGGTGATTATGAGTTAATTGCCCTGCCGCTGCCATTGGTTGAAGGAGACGGAAGTCCGGTAAGAGCCGTGTTACGTTCACTATAAAAAAGAAGCAGCGGGAATCCATTTCCGCTGCTTCTATCATGATAGGCTTAACATAAATCCAATATAGCTAGAAATGATAAATAATAGACTCATTACTAAGGACAAAGCTTTTGGGGCTTTTTTAATAAAAGTAACAATAACTAACGCTAGAAAAAGTATAGCGATCAGAAAAATGGTTATCGAAACAATCCCAGGGGAAAAATGGATAGGGAAATTTATCTCACCTGGATGGAAAAAGGAATATAACTTGGAAGCCCCTTCTGCTCTAACCATCGAACCTAGTTCATGAGGAGGTGAAGCTTGTCCAAGTGCGCCAGTAATAGAAAAAACGATTAAAACAATCACGCTCTCAAGCCGTGCCCATGGAAGCGGATTATAAGATGGATCTTTTTGGAGCCTTTTCCGAATCAAAAAGCTATTGATAAAGGCGAAAACTAGTAATGGAAGAATTGCTATATGTTTAATTAATAATGTCTGCCCATAAGAAATAGCTGTTACACTAACATAATCGGACAATTCCATGTGAAAAGTCATTAAGGATATACCTGTTATGGTCGTAATAACTAAACATAATATAGCAACTGGCGAAAACCACTTCAAGAATTTCAGCCAATGATCATGGTTCCGTGAAAACCAACTCACCACCATCAGGATTCCAACCCATGTTGTAATCGCTAAAAAGTGGGCAGTGTGGGTGAGGAAACCTGCTATTTTGGATAAGGATGCTGCATGGCTGGACCAGCCAAGTGAAGCAATTAAGATAAGTGTAAAGATGAGACCTGTTAAAGAGAATAAAGGCTTTTGTTCAAGTTTAAGCGGGATTAGATATATGAACAGGATAAACGAAATAAAAACCGTACTAATCCAGGTCTTGCCTACCTCAAAATTCATTAACACAGATTTAAGGGTATAGCCTAAACCTAGGTCCTCATATAAATATAGAACAATTTTTAATACCGGCAAAAAGGAAAATAGGGCAATCCCTAATGCGGCAGCCAAAAGCACACCTTTTGGAATTTTAATTTCTGGACGAGCATTTTGGGGAATAAGATTCAAAATAAAGCTCCCGAGTAACAATGAAAAACAAATATAAAGTAATGCCTCACTTACAATTCCTGCAATAAACATCTAGACGTATTTCCTCCTATAAATCAACCAATAGCTTCCGAAGCCCAAAACGATAATTAAACCCATTATGGCTGGGAGTGCATAATTCATCACAGAAGGTTTTTCTGAAATCGTTTTATTTACTTTTGTGGATTCTTCCTTCATTACCGCTTTAGTATCCGGGGCAGCAGTTTCAATTTCTTTATTCGTTTCAACTTGTACTGGTGGTGTTGTATTTGTTTCCATGTGGGAATGCGCAAAGGTTTGTGAACCCAATAAAAAGAACAACAAACATGAGACCAGAGTAATTTTGTTTAACATCATTTTCAACTCCGATATATTGTTATCTTGCTGCCCTTCATTCTACCACCAATCATAGGAGTTTATCTCTATTTAAGTATATTGTTCACAATACGTTCAAAAATTAATATTTCCCAATCTTAACCTGGTTAAAGCTAAAAACATAGTTGAACTTGATATAAATCAATTTTCAAAATATAAAAGGGTGTTACACTTGGTGATAATCTTACTTAAGAGGTGATGAAAAAAGGATGAGCAGTTTCCAAATAGAAAATCAAAGAGCCGTCATAGATATTCGCGAGAGAGTCTTAAAGGGCGAACATCCACGACGGGAAATTATAAATTTTGTAAAGTCAGCACCTGTGGGGACCATATTTGAAATTCATTTACCACATCGTGGCGAACCGCTGATTGCGACCTTTCAATCTTTGGGGATGAATGCGATTGTAAATGAAATCGAACCAGCGCACTTTCGTCTCATGGCAATAAAATTAAATGAAATTTAACCAAACTCAGAAATTCTTTTTAGTTGGTCCAGCTCTAGAATCTGTAATTGCCTTTGACCTTCCATCCGAATAATATTTTTGGACATAAATGTCAAAAGCTTTCTGCTTACGGATTCTGGAGTTGTTCCAATAAAACTTGCTAAATCCTTCTTTGTAATCGGCAGCGTAAATACCTCATTCTGGATGTTCATTTTTTCATGGAAGAGTAGAAGTGCCTTTGCAAGCCTCTGTTCTACTTCCATTAAACTTAGATACCCCATGGATTCATCTGCTTCATAAAGACGGTCGTTCATCGCCACTAAAAAGCGGAACGCCATATCAGAATTACCCTCCATTGTTTTTAAAAAGTCATTTTTTTCTATTGAACATATCATCGTTTGTTGTACGGCTTCAGCATTAATATAATGTTTCTCATCTCTTAAAAGAGAATATAGGCCAAAAAAATCACCAGGAAACAGAAGTCGAACAATTTGTTCTTTTCCGTCTGCAGATGTTTTCGTTAATTTAATCAGCCCTTTTTTAACGACAAATAATGTACTTGAACGTTCGCCTTCTCTAAAAATATATTCCCCTTTAAGTGCCTTTCGACTGCGCGTGACCTTCCGTAGTTGCTGAATATCCTCTTCATTCAGCCCTTTAAAAACAGGAACAGTGATGAGACAGGATGATTCATGAGAGCAATGTTCACAACACACGATTATAACCACTCCCTTAGAGTATTCGTTACTATATAGTTTATCTTTCTTTATTTGTTTTTGTAGTGATTCATATCAACCTTGATGTAAGTCAAGGTTTCACAGCATCAATTCTTATAAACTAATGTAGAATCCATGATTGAAAGGGGATATTCAAAATGAGTATGATACAGTTGTCTCTAAATGATGTTGCCTGCTCTGGGTGTATTGGGAAAATCAAGAGGAAAATAAAAAGGTATAACGGGATTGAGAAGGTAAAAATTTTAGCAGGCAGTGGTAAAATTGAAATTAACTTTAATGAAGCGATTATTGAATCTGAGGAAATTAACTCCACCATTCATAAATTGGCGATAAGAACATTTGATTAATATATTCTTCCTCTCTGTTAAATAATAAATAAAAACAGGGGGGATTTTTTTTGAAACAAAATCAGGACAGTAAGTTTGAAGGATCATTTCTACCTATGACCTCCATTGGCAGCGGTATGGGTATTGCCGTTTTGCCTGATGTGTATTGTTATACGAATCAAATCGTCAATCTAGCATTAGTGGGTAATCAGAATGAATTTGTACTTGTGGATGCAGGTATGCCTAAGAGTGCCGATGAAATTAGCGGAATGATTACAGAGCACTTCGGAGAACAGGCACGACCAAGTGCCATCATTCTGACTCATGGTCATTTTGATCATGTTGGTTCGCTGGTTGAACTTCTAGAAAATTGGCGGGTTCCTGTTTATGCACATGAATTGGAGATCCCTTATTTAACAGGTAAAAAGGATTACCCACCAGGCGACCCAAGTGTCGACGCAGGAATGGTGGCAAAATTGTCCCCAATGTTTCCGAATCATGGCATTAATATTGGGGAACAAGTAAAGGCTTTTCCACAGGATGGTTCAATCCCTCATATGCCTGGGTGGAAATGGATACATACCCCGGGGCATACGCCAGGTCATGTTTCATTCTTTCGAGAAGAAGACCGAGCCCTAATCGCTGGGGATGCTTTTGTTACAGTTAAACAAGAATCACTTTATAAAGTATTAACGCAAACACAGGAAATAAGCGGGCCGCCTCGATATTACACAACGGATTGGGAAGCTGCCTATGAATCCGTTAAAATCCTAGAGGCTTTGAAGCCAGAAGCAGCGGTAACCGGGCATGGACTCCCAATGAATGGTGAAGAATTAAGAGAGAATCTAAGCTATTTAACAGCTAATTTCAGAGAAATAGCTACGCCGAAAAATAGCCGATATACGAATTGAAGTACTACCCGTTCCTTGCGAAGGAATGGGGTTTTTTATGGACACTTTTTAGTAAATAGGATAGTATCAAAGTCATGTATGGATATAATATGTAGAAATGAGAAAAAAAAAGGAGTCCGAAATGTTAAATACCTTAAACCCTTTTTTACAGGAAGCATGGGAAAAGTCAGGTTTTCAAAATGCAACTTCTATTCAAGAAGCGGCCATTCCTCTAATTCTTGATGGAAAAGATTTAATCGCAGAATCCCCAACAGGCACTGGCAAAACACTTGCCTATTTACTGCCGTTATTAAATAAAATTGAATCTAATTCACAATCACTGCAAGCTGTTGTGCTAGCATCTTCACAGGAATTGGTTATGCAGGTTTATCAAGAATTTCAAAAGTGGTCAGAAGGCAGTGGAGTAAGAGGCACCTCCATAATTGGCGGTGCAAACGTAAAACGCCAGCTTGAAAAATTGAAAAAGCGCCCCCATGTTATATTTGCTACGCCAGGGCGATTATTTGAATTAATCAAACAGAAAAAAGTGAAAATGCACGAAGTGAAGCTAGTTGTTTTAGATGAAGGTGATCAACTGCTGATTCCAGAGCATATTAACACGGTCCAAAATATTGTTAAATCAACAATGGGAGATCGCCAAGTTGTTTTATTCTCAGCAACGATGAAAGCTGGAACGGAGAAATTAGCAAAGGAAATTACCAAGGAACCTGAAATTCTTCGGATAGAAAAGGATGAGATGGCTTCTTCTGGTGATGTTGAGCATATCTATTTTCTAGCTGAACCTAGAGATAAGATTAAGCTGCTTGAAAAAATCGTCCGGTTAGAAAACATCAAAGCACTTGCGTTTATTAATGATATTGGCGAAATTCAAGTATACAAAGAAAAGTTTAATTTTAAAGAATTGTCAACTGGAATTTTACATAGTGACATGAAGAAATTGGAACGACAGGCAGAGCTTAAAGCTTTTCGTGATGGAAAAACAAAAATGCTGATCGCTACAGATGTGGCAGCGAGAGGATTGGATATTCAGGGAGTTACACATGTTGTTCATGTGGACTTTCCGAGGGATATCGCCCAATATGTGCATAGAGCTGGCAGAACAGGAAGAATGGGCGCGGATGGTACCGTAATCTCATTAGTGACCGAACGGGAAGAGAGAGAATTAAAGCGGTATTGCCAAGAGTTAAATGTTACACCAATGAAAAGAATATTTTACCAAGGGCAAATCGCAGAACCTGAGCAAAAGGCACGCCGTTAATAAAAGACAGTGGGGATA
>NZ_NPDD01000152.1 GCF_002272245.1 Bacillus sp. 7884-1
CTTACACCAATCAATCTACTTTCACGGTAGAAGGGAAAGCTTCACCAACTACCCAAGTGCATCTTTTCAATAAAGGCGAAGAAGTAGCTACCACAACAGCTAGAAATGATGGTACCTTCTCTGTAGATGTTGCCCTTCAAGATGGTGAAAACGTGCTGACAGCTACCTCTTCTACTGATCGAGGTAGTACGGATCCGTCCGTGCCAGTGAAGATCACCCTTGACCAAGCAAAACCAGAACTAACCATCACACCTGCTGATGGATTAAAGACGAATCAACAAGCAGTTACGATCGAAGGAAAAGCGACCGACCAATATCTAGCAGAAGTCACTATAAACGGTCAAAAAATGAATGTTACAGACGATGGCTCTTACTCCCTATATGCACTACTCAATAATGGAGAAAATAAATTTACTGTAACAGCTAAGGATCGTGCTGGAAACGAAACTAGGAAGGAAGTCACTGTTTACGCCAAGTTTAATCAACCTGCAATCACAAATCTGAAACCAGCTCAAAATGTGGTGATAAAAACGGGTAATACATTGACCGTCGAACTAGATAGTGAGCCAGGAATTAGTGGTTTCTTCTCGATCAGTGTACCTTTAGCCTATGCAACCGCAACCGCAACCGCAACTGCAGCCGCCACTTCTGTTGAAATACCATTAACAGAAACAAAACCAGGTCACTATGTCGGTACCTGGACGGCACCAAAAGACAAGATCAACGGTGCTGTGATCGAAGTGGTGATGAGAGATGCTTATGGAAACGAATCTCGCCGAACAGCCGCTGGTAAAGTGTATGTCAACGTAAGACCTAACTAAATCATAGATTGATGCAACAGAAGAGTAGACCATAGAATCACCTTTCACTTATATCCTAAATGGGTAAAGTGAAATAGTTCTCTAAAACAAATATAGCCGGTGATTGGTTGATGGATGTTTCCATTTGCCAATCCAGGCTTTTTTTAAAATTTGCCTTTCGATTCGATTTCAAATCGCCTTGCTCCCCCTTTTTTAGGCGGATCACCTTTATGGGAATTGTTAGATGGCTTTGTTTCCTGAGGAGTTTGCGTTGATGGTTGTGGTTTTAGTTGGAGTAGTTGTAGTTGGTTTAGTCTGATAAATGGAGGTGGTATTTAAGATGTTTTGTAAGATCCCACTAATCCCTTTTTCTTCTGTAGATTTCGCTCTCTTCGTGTTGGTTGGATATGGGCTTAAGCTAGGTCAATATTTAATTATGGTGGGTATAATTAGTCGTTGGTAAGTGAGAGCAGGGAGAAATGGAGAAAAAGAACAAGGAGCATTAAACAATGGGGTTTCCGCCATTGATGGACTGACTTACCGTCTTTATTGAAATCACATATTGGAGCATAAAGGTCATTATAACCCTACGTGCAAAGGAATTTGGCTGGTGTCACTTTGGTGGCAGACTGGTGGCAAAATCAAACATCCTGCCACCAACTACATCTGTTTAAATCATTTAATTTGAAACAAAAGCCTATTATATCAACATTTTTAAACTAAAGCTGTTATAATCCAATTCACTATACAACCTAGACATGGGTTGAGGTCACAGGTTTGATCCCTTCATAGAACATCGATATAAAGGCCCTGATATTACCAGGACCTTTCTTTTTTTTATTTCGTTGCTAAAAACTCCTGCGGTACTATTGTTATTAGGCTTTTTTTCAAAGAAGTATTCGTCTGTCCACTTGAATAATTTTGTTAAAACTTCCCCCAAATGCCCCCCATTTCTTTGGGGGAGAATACTATATTCTACAAAGAAGAATACAAATAAAAACCCTAGAAGCGTTGATATAACGCAGTTTCTAGGGTTTTTATGATTGCTATTTAATAAGCAAATCAATTAACGTAAGTAATGCTCAATGGTTGTGAAGACCTTGCTTTTTTTAAAATGACACAAATTTTTTCATGAATAATTTTGTTCTTGCAATGAAACGGTTACAGGAATTTTGTTCTTATTGGAGAATTTATAAGGTAATAAAAAAATTTATATAGCCCACTATTCCCCACAATTCATAATATACATTTCAGGAGTCCAACTCCAAAATAGTATTCGATGTTAAGTCCTTGCTGAAAGCGAGGAAAGTCTATGAAAAGGAATCAAGAATTTTTTAGAGGTTGTCTTGTCGGTGGAGCCATAGGTGACGCCATTGGGCTGGCCTATTGGTTGACTTTATGCTCAACGATAAAGGTCTTCAACCTACAATAGTCAATATTCGTGTTAGCAATGAGAGCATTCCTACGTTGGTGTTATCTTGAAAACCTTATTGATATACCAATTCATGATAAGTTTAAGCCAATGAAGACAGCAGAAGACACTATTGAGTTTCCAATGAAAAAAATGGGAGAAGTAACTGTCATAGAAGTTGCAAGTGGATTTAACTAGCATGTAAACTTCAGTGTTCCAGTTAATGAATATTTCGATAATACACTAAATATTTCATTCGAACTATGAAATTGGATCACTAATGAAGATATAAGTGAATTCAAAGTACGAAGGAAATACCTTGTCTAATTACTGTATTAACTGTTATCATTTGAATTTCTTGACTTATAAAACAGATAAATAGTGAAAAGGTATACATATAGTACTAATTTATCATTTAACTCTTTTGATTTAGATAAATTTTTGAAATATTATGACAATTATTCATATTCCCCCAAATTCAAGCTCTTTACTAAAATAAAAATTCGACAATATCGGTTACATTCTTCAAAAAATTAACAGAAAATTCTTTGTTAATAGCACTTTAAAAACAATAT
>NZ_NPDD01000153.1 GCF_002272245.1 Bacillus sp. 7884-1
GTTAATAGCACTTTAAAAACAATATTTTTATTAAATTTTTAAATTAAAGTTTAAAGTGTCATATGAAATCCCCCAATTTACTCTTTTAATAAATGCAAGTATATTAAAATTTGTATTTATTAATTTTTATTTGGGTGGGGTATAAGAGAATGAAAAAGAAGTTTATTAAAAAAGCGACAACTCTTGCATTGGGACTAGTTTTGGTTTCTAGCAGTCTATCAAATACATATCTTAGTCTACCAACTAAAGTACGTGCTGAGGGGACGCTATTATCGCCTTTTCAAAGTGGAGCTGTAACTAGTACAAAGTCCGAACAAATCTTGGCTTCACTGACCAAAGAGCAGCGGGACGCATTGACTAAGCTTCAAGCCACGGAAAACTATGGGCCACAAGGATTTAATGAAGAAGAATTAAAGAGTGATAATGAAATCTCTGTTATTGTCGAGTTTAAGACCAAGCCTGAGAAAGTTGCGGTTCTTGATGCTGCATTAAAGGGAAAGAAATTAACAGCTGAGCATGCGAAAAACAAAATTAACCATGAGCACGCTACTTTTGAAGAGGATGTAAAGAGAATTTTGCCATCCACTCTAGAAAAAAGTGAAAAAAAGGCTTATCAAATAACGCGTTCCTTTAAAACAGCCTACAACGGGGTTTCTATGAAACTACCCGCGAACGAAGTAGAGACTCTTCTTCAATCAGATGCTGTAAAAGCGGTTTATAAAAGTGTTACCTTTACGATCGATCCGCCAATCCAATCAGATTCTAGTAAAGAAGAAGAATCCACTAAAAGAATAGAGAGTATTCCATTTCTAGGTGTAGACAAGTTACATAAAGAGGGTGTTACTGGAAAAGGAGTGAAGGTTGGAGTCATTGACACAGGTATCGATTATCACCATCCTGATTTAAAAGATGCATTTAAAGGTGGATATGATTTTGTAGATAACGATCTTGATCCAATGGAAACATCATACGACGATTGGAAAAAGTCTGGACTTCCAGAGACTAATGAAGGTGGTTCACCATATTATACGAGTCATGGTACGCATGTTTCAGGTACGATTGCAGGGCGAGCAAAAAATACGAGCGGTGTAGCTGTAAAAGGAATTGCACCTGATGCTGAAGTTTATGGATATCGTGTTTTAGGACCATATGGAACAGGTGGACTGGAAGATATTCTAGCGGGTATAGAAAAAGCAATTATAGATGGCATGGATGTTATCAATCTATCATTAGGGATCAACATCAATGATCCACAGTATCCTACAAGTACAGCTATCAACTATGCGGTTTTACATGGTGTGACTGCCGTTGTTTCGGCTGGTAACTCTGGACCTTATTCATATACTCTTGGCTCTCCGGGAGCGGCTGCTTTAGCATTGACGGTTGGTGCAAGCAGCACACCAATTCCGGTAGCAAAATATACAGGTGCAGTAGCTGGTTCTACAACAGAATTTCTTTTAAGCAATCTATACAGTGATTTGGTAACAGATTTGAGTGTTTTTAACAATCATCAATATGATGTCATTGATTTAGGGGTCGGAAGGGACTCCGATTACGCTGGGAAGGATGTCACTGGAAAAATCGTTCTTGTGAGTACCGGCGTTATTGGGACTCAATCTAAAACCATTTATGCTAAGAATCACGGTGCCGCTGCCATCATCGCCTATAATAATATCCCAAATGCTGGGACAACGCCTTTTGTACGAGAGGATCAAAACTTCATTCCAGCTTTTTCAATCAGCTATGAGCAAGGATTGGAGCTAAAAGCACAATTAGGGGCAGGCAATACAAAATTGACTTTGAAAAATTTTAATGAAGAGTACACAGAAGGCGATCAGCTTGCTAGGTTCAGCTCTCGCGGGCCATCACGCAATAATTACGATATGAAGCCAGAAATCACCGCGCCAGGTGTGAGCGTTTTATCAAGCGTTCCAGCTTATACAGTTTATCAAAATGATCCATCTAATTATCAATTCGCTTATAACCGCATGTCTGGTACATCAATGGCCGCACCTCATGTAACAGGAATTTCTGCTTTATTACTACAGGCAAATCCTGATCTTGAGCCAAGTGATATTAAAACGATTTTGATGAATACAGCTAAACCATTAGCAGACCAGTATAGTGTATTTGAAGTAGGCGCAGGTCGTGTCGATCCATATCGTGCCGTCCACGCAGGAATGGAGCTTCAAGTTCAAGATGAAACTCCAATTCGCGTCAATGAAGAAAACATTGTCATGAAAGAAGAGACAGGCGGACTTAGTTTCGGTAATCATTATGCAAACGAGGAAACGATTATTAAAAAGACTGTAAATATGACAAATTTAGAAGATAAAAAGAAAAAGTTTGATGTGGATGTCCAATTTCAAACAGATGTAAACGGATCACTAGATGCTAGTTCTAATAAGGTGAGCTTAGATATTCCAAAGGTTATTCCAGTACAATCTTTCCAAACAAAAAAAGTGCCTGTTACATTGACAATTCCAGCGACTGCCAAAGCTGGCATTTATGAAGGCTATCTTATCATGACAAACCAAGACGACAAAAACGAACAATATCGGATTCCGTTTAGCGTTCGAACAACTGAAGAAGGAATTGAATCTACATCCCTTTCTTCAAATGCAATTGCACCTTACCATTTACAAGCGATCCCAATTAGTGCTTCTACTTGGTATGAAAGATTGAATTTCAGATTAAAGTCTCCTATGAAATGGCTGGATTTAGTTTTGGTAGATGGAAAAACTGGAGAGGATATAGGATTTTTAGAAACTATTTATACGCAAGATTTATATGATAATACGAACTATTTTGTTGAAAGGATATTTGATGGTAAATACTATGCGTTTACTGGAAATCCAGAAAAGCCCATCTCCGCTCAACAGAGTTATGTAAAACCTGGATATTACCAGATTAAAGTTATTGGTACAAGTGAGCGTGATCATTATTTTATAATGAATAATGATATATATGTTGACGTTAACAGCCCAACGTTGACAACAAATTTTGATGGAAATGAATCACCTGTCTTTGAATATCAGCCGGGACAAAAAACAGTTCCTCTTCAAGTTAAAGTTACTGATGATGAAGTGGAAAAGATGTTTGCATCGGGAATGAATGTAAATCAGTCAATCATCTCCGTCAATTATGCTATTAACGGAATCACTAAGCCTGTCCTTCCTGTTGGGACAGATGGAACGTTAAATTTTGACTTTCCGATAAATGAAACCAACCCATTCAATCGCTTTACAGTAAATGGACAAGATGGCGCGAAAAATCAGACTCCAAAGAAAAATTACTATTTTGTTAAAGCGGGTACACCGTACGGATATATGAAGACTGATAAAACAAACGTTAAAATGGGAGAAACGGTATCCGCCACCCTCGTTTTAAATAACGTAGATAAGTTAAAATCAGCAGAATGGACACTCACGAACATCGGACAAAGATTTGAAATTGTTGATGCTAAGGCGAATGATGCCCTTGCGAATTACGGTGCATCCGTGGTGAATGTTGAAACGACAGGCAACACTTCAAAAGTGAAGTTGGCTATGGATGGAACGAAAACGGTGAGCGGAAAAATTCCTGCAATCAATCTGACATTGAGGGTGAAGGATACAGCCATTGTTGTAAGTGCAGCTGTAAATCCGACGATTGCTTATACAAATGAGCTGGGTAATCGTATATCTATCTCTTCTGCGGGAATGGAATGGCAACTACAGTCAACCTTCTCAGAAGTAACTGGCACATTAAGAGGATCTGCCGTGCCATTCAAAGATTGGACAAAAATTGGTGCATCTATCCGATTAATCGATGCGAACGGCACTGAGTATGATGGCACATCGACCCTTAATGTAAATGGAGATTACCGTATTTCTAAACTTCCGATTATTGACAATTCATTCACTTGGGAAATGAAATTACCAGGACATTTTATGATGAAACGCCAAATTCAAATCGGGGTTGAGAAGAATGGAAACATTTGGGGACAGCTTCGTTTATACTATAGCGGTATGGGAGCATCCTTTTATGAGTATGCTGTTGCTGGCGATGTGAATCAAGATAATGTGATTGATATCCAGGATGCGCTAACCATCCAAAAGGCTTGGAATACAACTAACAGAGCGGCGGATATTAACTTCGACGGAATTGTGGATGCAAAGGATATGTATTGGGTTGAAAGAAACTATCTAAAACAAAACCATGAAGCTGACAATCCACCGGTACCTGTCCAACAAGTTGATGGAAAGACATTGCAAGATATTATAAAAGAATTGCAAATCTCGGCCTAGCATTTAAATTATCTTTTAATTCATAATGTGTGTGGCTCATGCCGATTAAGTAAGGCACAATTACCTTTCTATAACGAAAAGACGCTATTCCTTCTAAAATATTGGAAGGAATAGCGTTTTTTATCTTACGCACACATTTCAAAAAAGAAACAACTTCCTTTGTGGCCAATGCGTATAAGTCCAATAATCATCTAATAACTAGTCTAATAGGTACAGGTGCCTAATACTGTATATCAGACAGTTTAGAAATTGACAGGGTTGAGGTCACTGGTTCGATTCCTTCACAGAAAATCGATAAAGGCCCCGATATTCCCAAGGCCTTTTCATTTTTTTAATTTCGTTGTAAATTCTCCTGCGGTAACTATTGTTAGTAGGATTTTTACAAAGGCGTAAATGTCTGTCCACTTGAATAATTTTGTTAAAACTTTCCCCCAAAGCGCCCCCAATTCCCCCCCCATTTCTTTGGGGGAGAATACTTATTCTACTAAGTAGAGTAAAAATAAAAAACCCAAAAAGCGTTGATATAACGCAGTTTCTAGGGTTTTTGTGATTGCTATTTTATAAGCAAATCAATTAACGAGAGTAATGCTCAATGGTAGTGAAAACCTTGCATTTTTTGCAAATGACACAAATTTTTTCATGAATAATTTTGTTCTTATAATAAAACTGTTACAGGAATTTTGTTCTTATTGGAGAATTTACTAAGATAATAAAAATATTTATTTAGCCCACTGATCTCCCAAACTATACATTTCAATAAACCAAGGTGGATAAATGATATTGACACATCAAAAATCAGCATGTACTATTTACTTATCATTTATTTGAAAATTATGTATATTAAAAAAGTGCGCATGATTTTTTTTATTTATTCATGAAACCGGTTTCATGAAATGGGTTTCATTAATTAAAGAACTCTAACTTGAAAGGGGTGGTTATTCTATAAGGTTAGTCCTAGGGAATTGAAAACTGGAAATGGAAAAAACATTTACACTATTCTGGACCTCTTAGAATAAACATCTATGAAACAATCGGTCTATCAAGATTTATAGAGATTTGTAAGGAGGGGTACTGTTGGTAAAGATAAACAAAAGAATTTCAACTTTTTTGGCTTTGATCCTCATTGTTTTACCCGCGTTGTCAACTAGTAAACCTGTTTCTGCGGAGACAGTGAATTTGGATTCAGACATTCTGTATTTTGTAAATGCAGGTGATGGTACACCTAACACCGTTGAAGGAACGGACAAAATGGGACTATATTCTAGTAAAACGGAGCAGATGTATGGTAAAGATGAAGTTACAGGGAAAAAGTGGGGTTTGGTAACTACTACTAGTGGTACTAGTGGTTCTAGTAGCAGTGATAAATTAGGATCTCTTCGATATTATAATGGTCCGCAAGTCCGTGATAAGGCATTAGTATATAAATTTGAATTACCGAATGGTGACTATGACCTTACTCTAGGATTCAAAAATCCATGGAGTGGCCGAAGTGTCAATATTATCAGTGAGGGCCAAAATCTATCAAATGGCGATTATGATATTGGAAGCTATTCCACGGTTAAAGAGGTAGAATATCAACAAATAACTGTTAACGACGGAGAATTAGAAGTTAAGATCCAGGGACCTTCAACAGGAAGCTTATCAAACTATAATGATCCACTCGTTAATTACATTATCGTCAAGAAGTACCAAGCGGTTTCTCTTTTTGATTTGGAAACAAAATTAGCCTCTGCAAAAGAAGTAGCGCAAAAAACAGAAACCTACACTAAATACAGTTTAGTGGAACTTAATAAAGCTATTGTGCAGGCAGATAATTTGGTTGATAATATAAACGAAAATGGATTAGATATTAACATGAAAACAGTCCAGGCACAAATACGGACTAGTTTGAAGAACTTAGATACGGCACTAGCAGGCCTTATCGTATTCGCCCCAAACGATTCATTTAAACCTGGACAGGTTTGGACAGATACATATGGTGCTCCAATCCAAGCACATGGCGGCGGTATCATGTATGACGAGGAAACGAAGAAATATTATTGGTACGGTGAAGATAAAACCAACGGATACCTTCCCGCTAGAGGTGTTAGGGTTTATTCATCAACAGATCTTTATAACTGGCAAGATGAAGGTCTCGCTCTAACAGCCATTGAATCGATGGACCAATTTGAAACAGATCCACTTATCTCCAAACTTTATGAAGGCAGAGAAGATAAAGCTGATATAAAAAATGATATTGGTACAGACAGGATTATTGAAAGACCAAAAGTAATCTACAATGATAAAACAAAGAAATATGTGATGTGGATGCATACCGATGGTCCTTCTGCTACGTCAAATGCAAACTATGCAAAGGCGGAAGCAGGCTATGCATTAAGTGATTCTCCTACCGGACCTTTCGTCTATCAAGAAAGTAACCGTATGGACCGAGTTCCTGAAGGTGCGGAATATAATGGACAGCCAAACCAGCCTGGTATGGCTCGTGATATGAACTTATTCAAGGATGACGATGGTACAGCCTACCTAATTTATTCCAGTGAAGAAAACATGACGATTTATATTTCGAAATTGAATGACTCATATACGGATATTGTAGGCTGGCATAAGGACGGAAAGGTAGAACGCGATACTACATACAAATCTGTCTATGGTGAGGATTATGTAAGAGTATTTCCAGGTGCACAGCGAGAGGCACCCGCGATGTTCAAATATAATGGAAAGTACTATTTAATAACATCTGGTGCGACAGGATGGGCACCGAATTCAGCAAGATATACGGTTGCTGATGAAATTTTCGGAGAATGGAAACCTATGCGCGATCCTTCAATCGGTGAGAAAGCTTCCACAACATTTGATTCACAAAGCACCAATGTCATTACAATTGATGCTAAAAAGGGAAAATTTATATTTATGGGTGACAGATGGAAGGAAAGCGATTTAAAGGATTCTCGATATATTTGGCTTCCAATCGAATTTGGCCAAGGTGATGAAATTAGTATGCAATGGTATGACGATTGGAAACTGGATACTTTAGACAGAATGGGGAAAGTCACAGTTAATACGGAGCTGCCAGCCAAGGTATCTGTTGATCAAGTACCTAATTTACCAAAAATGATTAATGTGACCAATTCAGAAGGAATCCAAATGGACACGTCAGTAACATGGGACGTTAATATTGAGGCATTCTCGAAGCCTGGAACAGTAGTGGTTGAAGGGACACTTTCTGAATTAGCTAATAAAGTGATCAGAACAAAGATATTAGTTTTGCCAGAACATGTAAGATATTTTGTTCATGGTGGCGGGGCGAAAACAAATGATTACGAAACATGGTCGTCTTTTATGCAAGGTACACTCCTTAATAAAGATATCATTGATCAAAAGTATGACCCAGCAAATGGACAAACATGGGGGTATATTGGGGATCGTACAAAACCTTCGGGCAGTAACAGTGGAGATTTATTTTCTTCGTTACGTTACCTTTTAAGTAATTCCGGTGATGATCTCTCATATAAGTTTGACTTGAAAAATGGTAAATACACTGTATATACCGGACTCTACGATCCTTGGTACAGTTCTACAAAGGGTAGCAGAAAAGCTGATATATTAATTAATGGTGAAACCAAAACGAAGGGCTATGTATTTACGAGTTCTTACGATGTCAAAGGCTATAAAAATGTGAACGTAACGGATGGGAAACTTGACCTCACTGTTCGCAGGGTAGCTGGTTCACCTGATCCTCAAATCAGCTGGATTATGATTGTGGAAGAAGATACAACATCTCCTGTAATCACAGTAACCGGTAATAAGGAAAGTTATTCTGTTGATTCAAACATATCTATCACTTGCAGTGCAACTGATGATTTGTCTGGAATTGCTTCTGTCGATTGCCCGTCCATAGAAGGGCCGTCATATGATTATAGTGTAGGAGTAAATAAATTCACAGCCAAAGCTATTGATCGTGCAGGTAATGCAGCAGAAATAGAATACCAATTTACGGTAACTGTGGACTTTGATAGTTTAAGCCGATTAACCGAATCTTTTGTAACGAATACGGGGGTTGCTGAATCACTGACTACCAAACTTAATGGAGCAAAAGAAGCAGCAGCGAAAGGTAATCAGAATGCCGCAGAAGGTAAACTTAAGGCGTATGTAAATGAGTTATCTGCTCAAAGTAATAAGTCACTTACGAAAGAAAAGGCAAATCTATTAATTTCTTTGTCTGGAAATCTGTGAATAAAAAAGGTGATTTCATCATATTTATCATCAATGAGAGGTTAAAGAGGTGAAAACATGTTACGCAATGTTGGCAAAAGATTCATCTGGTTCCTGTTCGGAAGTACGGTTTTTGCTACTTTTATCGGATATGTCTTGTTTAAGGCTGGCCTCATTTCATTTCAAGGTATTCCTAAATCCCAAAGAGCATTGAATATTAAAGAACGTGATCGAAGCAAAAGAGTCGGTAGAATTCGAGTTACTTAGAGATTTCTAGATCACCACTTTAAACTTTTAGTTGCTCAAATCTTTAAAATAGGAAATAAATAAACAATTAAGATGAAGTCATTAATAACCAACTTGGTATGCCTATGGGCTGCCAAGTTTTTTGTCATTTTATGCTAACAGAAACTTATTGTGTAGGGAAATGAGTTACATGCAACATAATAGTATAAACATCCAGAAGGTTAAATAATGGATGAAAAATACATAACTCTTCAATTAAAAAATTGTAGTACGACCACTGCCTTGGTCTGCACTACTGAAGGAATTTATACCTTTTCACATATATACAAACACACGGCAACCCCTTGGAACAAAATGGGGTAACCGTGTGTTTTTCAGGTTCTATGGAAGGACGACTGGCAATTATCTGCATTTAAAGCTTCTTACTATTTTTCGAAGCTTTACGATAAAGTCCTCTATCTACCATGGTATCCCTTTAATACACCGGGAAAATGACAATTAATATTGCGAAATATGTTGGAAAAAATCCAACTGTTTAATGTATTGAGTGGTAAGTATACTAGAAAGAAATAAATGATTAATGAAAGGATGAATGAACTGATAATGAGTAATAGATTGATTATTGGATTGGACGGCGGAGGAACGAAAACGAGAGTCATGGTCAAAGAACGACAAGACGGAGAAATACTATTTGACCAAAATTTTGGGATGTCAAATTATAATAACATCGGCGTAGAAGGTCTTAAACCAGTATTTTGCGAAATTTATGAAGCTTTATTTACTTGTTTTCAAGAGCAACTGCAAGATGCGATTCTCGTACTAGGTTCTGCAGGTGTTGATAGACCGAAGGATGTTGAAATCTATTTGACTGCATTAAAAGAAAGCGGATTTACTTGCCATCTAGAAGTGGTGAATGATGCAGAAATTGCTCTTGTTGGCGGCAACGGAGATCGAAAAGATGCTTTGATGATCGCTGGAACAGGTTCCATTGTTGTGGGAGTTGACTCAAAAGGAAAAATCGTACGTTCTGGTGGATGGGGCGGATTGATAAGTGATGAAGGAAGCGGTTTCCAAATTGGTCGACATGCGATTGCAGCTGTTATGCAAGAGTACGACAAAGTTATTGCACCTACATCCTTTACTGAAAAGTTGCTGGCTCATTTTCAGTTGACTTCTCCAGAAGAATTTATCGATTTATTATATTTGGAAGATAAGCTGCCAGTTGACAAGGTAGCTTCATGTACGCCAATTATTCTAGAAGCATGGGCAAAAGGAGACGAAGCTGCTCGGACGATTGTTGAAGCCGAACTAGAGAAATTAGTTCGTTTAGTCGTTGGAATCAGTCGACAAATGGGATCAGGAAAATTCCGTCTCTCTGTTGCAGGCAGTTTGTTGACGAAATCAACAGATTATTTCGGTACGTTAAAAGAGAAGTTAAGAGTGGTTTTACCACATGTAGAGATTTCTCCACCACTATATGATCCCGTATTCGGTGCCATCATTATTGGTGCGCGGGTACAAGTAAATACAAATTATGAATAGTAAGGAATGTGACGTAACATGCGTGAAATAGGAATTAGTGTGTATCCCAACTTTTATCCATTAGTTCAAATCAAAGATTATTTGGAAAAGGCCCATTCGTTGGGTTTTAAAAAAGTATTTGTTTCACTGATTTTAAATAATCATGGTTTTGAAGGTGCAGAGGACGTAAATGCAAACACTTGGAATGACATCCTGAGTTACTGTAAAAAACTTGGTATGACTGTATCAGCTGATATGAATGATGAAGTTTTCAACGAGCTGGGTTGTATATTGACCGATCTTACAGCGTTACAAAATATGGGCATCACAAAACTCCGTATTGATGGAGGTTTTACGAGCCAAGAAATAGCACTTCTTTCAAAAAATCAGCAGGGGATTCAAATAGAAGTAAACGCTTCGATGTCTTCTTCTGATAATCAGAATGGAAGCGCTATACGTGAATGTCGTGAATTTTTAGAAACGGTAGAAAAAGAAGGAAATATTGGTCAACTAACCGCTTGTCACAATTTTTTCCCGCTGCCAGATACAGCATTGTCTCTTGAGGACATTCGTCCAATTAACGACTTGTTTGCCTCATTCGGTGTGCCGGTCGGTGGGTTTGTTGCATCGCAGCTTTCACCTAAAGATTTGCACCACTTAGGTCATGGGGTTTGCACGATTGAAAAACACCGCTTTTTGCCTTGTCATATTGCAATGTTAGAGTTATTTGCAAATGGTTTTGATGATGTGCTAATTGGTGACTCGTTTGCCGACCTTTCAGAGCTTATCGAAATGGCAAGGTGCTACAAACAAGATTATATTGAGATTCCAGTAGTATTTAATCAGTTTGTTCCTCATAATACAAAAATGACAATTCAAGAGTCAGTCCTAATTTCAAGAGTTGATCAGCCTGCAAATCTAATTCGGGCGACTGATACGAGAGGAATGGAAGTGCCTCCTTGCTTTTGTGCACCAAGAGGAAAGCATACGATTTCTGTTTTAAATAATAGAAGTGCGCAATATGAAGGGGAATTGCAAATCTCATTGAAAGATTTAGGACAATCGGTTGAGCACAATGTGATTGGATTTGTTCATCCTTTTGCAAAAGATTTATTGACTTATCTTTTAGCAGGCAGAAATAAATTCCGATTAGTAGAATATAAGTAAAAAATTTTATAGTAGATGAATGATTTTAGACTGTTATTTGATGTGTTTAAAAAACAAAGTTATAAAACGTTAATGAAACCAGAGGTGATGGAATGGTGAAAAGCGCCATTATTCTTGCGGCAGGCAAGGGCAGTAAAATGTTCCCTTTCAATGCGGTTCGCTCCAAAACAACAATAAAAATCGCAGGGAAGCCATTAATCCGCTATAACATTGATTCCATTGTGGAAATGGGAATAGAAGAAATTGTTGTTGTCGTTAATGAAGAACATCAAAGAGAAATAGAAAATCTTTTATCAGATATTGAAAACGTTAAATTTGTAAGTGATCAAACCAATTTAGGAAGCGCAGAAAGTCTGGTAAAAGGAGCTGAGAAACTCTCTGATACGAAGGACTTTATCGTTCTCTATGGGGATACCATCGTTGAACAAAAGGATTTAGAGAACTTAGTGAATTCAATAAAACCTGCTGTGTTGTTGAAAAATTTAGAGGAATCCTCAAGAAACTGGATTGGTGCGAGTATTGAAAATGGGTTCGTTCAGTCGATCGGTGCCCACTATCGTGGGAACAGCATTACCCATCAATTTGCAGGATTTCACTTTGACGATACAATTTTAGATTATGTGAAAAGAACTCCAGATTATTTTCCAGATGTAAAAGTAGGTGTAGGTGTTCCAAAAGAGAGATATATTGAAGCTGGGCTTCTGAAATCGCTTGATAAACTAAAATTGAATGCTATCGAATGTAGTGGATATTTCTTTGATATTGACAAGCCTTGGCATATGTTACAAGCGAACCAATTTATGGTAGATCATTTTTGTCATGCACTAAAAGAGAACCAACTTGCAGAAGGTGCGACGATTTCAGCACATGCAACCATTCATGGCCATGTAAAACTGGGCAAAAACTCCTCAATTGGTGAACGAGTTGTCATTCACGGTAACCTGATTGTGGGTGACAATACAAACATTGATAATGGAGCCATTTTTAATGGCAATGCTGTGATTGGTGATCATACAAAAATTAGTAATTACTGCATCATTTACGATGGAGTATCGATAGGATCGAATTGTATATTCGACCATTGTGCAGAGTTCCTTGGCGGAATGGTGATGGATAAGGTATATCTTTACCACTATGGCGAGTTTTATGGTGCAATTGGCAGTCATACGGATATCGGAGCAGCAACCGTTTGCGGAACATTACGCTTTGATGACGGAGAAACGGAGCACGTTGTGAATGGACGAAAAGAAGTACCCTTACATTTTTCAAATGCTGCTTATCTTGGCGACTATTGCAGAACGGGCGTAAATACAATTATTATGCCTGGTTGTAAAATAGGTGCTTATAGTGTTCTCGGAGCTGGTGCAATCATAGATAAAGATATTGAAAAAAATAGCCTTGTTTTCGTGAAACAAGATCTAATTATTAAAAAATGGAGCGAAAATAAGTACGGGTGGTAACAAATCAATAAAAGGGGAATAGTCATCATGGAGAATTATTACCAATATGTGACAACAAATCTCGAAAAACTGTATACGACACAGATTGATAAAATGGATGAAGCGGCCACATGCATTTTTGAAGCACTTCAAAATGGCGGACGCTTCCTAGTTACAGGTTCAGGTCACTCCCATATGTTTGCAGAAGAATTTTACGTAAGAGCGGGTGGATTTGCACAAGTCTCGCCTATTTTGCCAAATGAGTTTTTATTACACGATCATCCTTTAAAAAGTACTGTGATTGAACGCTTAGAAGCCTATGCAAAAGTTATCTTTGATTTATATAAAATCAACTCAAAGGATGTACTTGCCATTGCTTCCAATTCAGGAAGAAATGGAATGACGGTTGAACTTGCAAAAATGGCACAGGAGTGTGGTACAAAGGTCATTGCTTTTACAAATCCGAATCATCCTGCAGGTTCAAAATCAAGACACAGTAGCGGAAAATATCTATTTGACTTCAGTGATGTCGTGATTGATAGTTGCACTGGACCTGGTGATGCTTACTTTTTTGTAGAAGAAGCAAACACAGGTATGGGGGCAACTTCTACTATGGCGGGAGCTTTTGTAGCTCAAACCATTTCTATATTGTTAGCAAAAAAGTATCACCAAGCTGGACTGAAACCGCCAGTGTTTAAGAGCTCTAATGTTGATGGCGGAGATGAATGGAATAAAGAACTTTTTGCAAGGTATTATGGTGTTTAATTTAGCCCTAATAAGTAACTGGTAAAGTGAATAGGAGCTTAATGAGAAAAGTGTTCCCAAGTCCTGGGAACGCTTATTTGGCTTATAGGAAATTTTCCATGTACTGGACATGGAGGAAAATTTAAGGGATATAGAAGTGTTACTTAACTTGTATGAAGTAATACTTAATTTTTAATCGTGTAGAACTATGTTAAGATTCGTTCAGATTATTTTTTAAAATTGTCGATCGTGCCATTTAGCTTCAAATTTATGAGCTACTATTAATTTGTTTCAAATTGCTAGGAATAATGGAAAAAATCAAACTGTTAAATGTATTTGGCGGGTAGTAAACTTAAACCAACTAGAAGAGTTTCTAGAGTGATGGGGTAATGTATGCGAAGAGATCTAATTTTACAATATTTGTATCAAAAAGGCAAAACACTTACATCGCATGAACTTGAATCAGAATTCGCCATTTCAAATCGGACATTACGAAATGAATTGAAAGAATTAAACGTTATTGGAGAAAAATCTGGATTTGTTATTCAGAAAAAACGCGGTGAAGGATATTTACTTCATGTAGAAAATCAAGAAATGGTTCAATCGTATTTAGAAGAAATTAAGGGAGCTTTAGCCCCGGATTTACCTCGTGTTCGTGTAATCAATATTATTATGCTATTGCTTCAAACGACTGAGTTTCAAACCATTGACATGTTTGCTGATAGCCTAATGATCAGTAGATCGACAGTTCTTAGCGACATGGTTGAAGTTGAAAAGCAAGTTAGGATTTTTGATTTAAAAGTAGAAGCAAAATCACGTTACGGTGTTCGTTTACTAGGTGACGAAACAAATTTTAGAAGGGCGTTTTCCTATTTCTTAAGTCAAAAAGAAACAGGATTGTTAAAAAAATCTAATTATCTAAATTTCGAGAAAGCGTTTCCATTTGAAGAAATTAGAACTGTTTTGAGTGAAGAGGTACAAATCAATCATTTGAAATTAAGTTATTTTGCCCTTGAGAACATATTAATGCATATTCAAATACTCTCGTTTCGAGTAACTCAACACAATTTTATATTGCCTAATCAAGAAAAGAAGTTAGATGTTTCCCTGATTAAGCCATCTTATATGAATATAGCCAAGAGAATTTGTGAAGTACTTTCTGAACTATATCATGTTGTACTACCAGAGAGTGAAATGATCTATCTTGCTGCACATATAAGTGGTAAATCGAGTGTGGATGATATTGAGGAACAAGAAAAGAATGATTTGGAACAAAAACTAAAGCATTGTTTTGAAAAATTAGATCAAACTTTCTTGACACAGTTTTCAGGTGATCAACAACTTTTAGATATGCTTTTGATGCATATGTATCCTTTGTTAAGAAGAATATATTTCAACTTAAAGCTTACAAATCCATTGATAGATGACGTATACAGTAGATATTCCGACGTCTTTATGATTGCTTTAAAATTTTCTGAAATGATAAAGGAAATTTGGGGATTCGAACTTTCTAGTGATGAAATGGGATACATTACCATGCATTTTGCAGCTCATATGGAAAGAGAGAAGCAAAAACAATTAAGTTCCTATAAGAAAATTCTACTATCGTACGGATCAGGAGCAGGGTCGGCTGATTTACTTAAAATGAGACTCGAAACACTTTTCCAAGGTGCAGCCATTAATGTCGTTCTATACAGTGAACTTCAATCGGTTCATCTAGAAGAATATGATTTATTAGTTTCATCTCATCCGATTCGTTTTGACAATAGTTCAATTCCATATATTCAAGTAGCACCAATACTAACTGAGACGGATATCCAGAGAATTCTTCGTACGCTTACTGGGTATCCAGCGAGTAGAGTTAAGGAAAATGCACCAACACTCTTATCTCTGTTTCATTCAGAAATGTTTTATATAGAAGATACTAGAGAGTCTTTTGACTACAAAGCTTACATTAAAGAAAAAGCGAAAAGAGTTGTTGAATTGGGTTTTGCAACACCTGACTTTCCTGATTTGGTTGTCGAACGGGAAGAAAAAATATCGACGATTCTCCAAAATGGGATAGCAGTGCCACATGCATTAAAAATGGTTGCTATTCAAGATTCGATAAGTGTTGTGATATTTAAGAATCCAACAACTTATGATGGAAAGGTAGTACAAATACTATTTTTAATTAATCTTCGTGCGGGAGACTTGTTTTTACACAAGGAGTTAAGTCGATTAGTTTTACATTTAATGGAGCATCCCGAAGCGAAACAGAGAATTCTGAAATCAACTAACTTCAATGATTTTCAATACGAGGTTTCTAAAATATTATTCTGCTAGACTTACAAGATTCAGCCAATTATATGAAAGGGGTTGATAGTAGAAGGGGAATGAAGGGTTTAGAATGTATGGTTAAATCTCTGAGTAGAAAATGGATTCGAATATATTATATAGGAGGAACATAATGAAAAGAAGTAAATTGCGTTTTGGTAAACCTGTTACGGTTGCTGTTTTAGCTGCTACAATCGTTGCTGGTAATTTTAGTGGTGTAGTTGTTAAAGCTGCTCCTACTATTTCAACTCAATCTTTTACTGTAGCTCCTGTTTCAACTGGCACAAGTATTTATATGAACACTACACATATCACTCATGCAAAACCTACTGGTTTAGATACAACAAAGCCAGTAAAATGGACAACTTCTGATCCATATGTTGCATATGTTGATATGGTTGGCAACGAAAAAGGTGATTTCAGCGGAAAGATTTTAGGGGTATCTGGTGGTACGGCAAAAATCACTGGTACTGGAGTGGATACAACTGGTGCTGCTAAAACTGTCGTGATTACTGTTACTGTAGTAGAAGCACAAGCTACTACTAATCTTGAAAAATTAGTTTACTACTATAATGCTGGGGATAATAGGATACCAGCTGCCCTTTCAACATCGACTTGGAAAACAACTAATATTCCTTCGGCTCCAGCAGGAAAGAAGTTCCCATCAAAGAGCTATGTAGGATATGTTGAAGGAGAAGACGGTGTAAAATGGTTAATTTCAAAAGACACTTTAATCAAGTCAAATGACAAAATCATCTTGGGTGATGAGAGAGCGCATGGAGTAATTACTGGTATCGTATCTGATGCAATTACACTTTACGATCCTAACTTATCTTCGGCTGATCAAATTCAATATTTGCAAGGTGGGAGATATATTCCACAAACTGGTGAATCTTCAGGTTCTGGTACTAATAATGCTGGTAATACTGCAACATTTAACGCAAAAGAAGTGATTACCAACATCATGCCTGATGGTAATAATGGACTTTGGATTCTTGGCGAAAAAGGAAACGCAACTCACATTGTGAGAAAGCAAATGTCCTTACAAAGTAAAGCATTACTTCAAACAGAAATTTCAAGAAACTATACAGACAGATACGGATTCCAATCTGGTAATATGAGATTCACTACTCAAGAGGACATGATTAAAGCGCTTATGACAGGTGATAAAGATGTTGCTAGAGGAAACTATGATACAGACAATGACGGTCTTTGGACGACAATGTATGCTTCTGGTGAAATCTGGAGATACAACTACATGAAAAATACATTTGGTCCAAATGATGAAAGAACAAAAGATGCAAAAGCATCTGCTATTCGTGCAGTTGAATCAATCGTAACGCTTGGTTATGTATCTGGTACGCAATTAAAAGTTACTTCTCAATACAATGTAAACGACTATGTGTACGTTGTTAACTCTTATGGTGGAAGCGTAAAAACTATCGCTGAAGCAAAAGCATGGCTTACTGCTAACGAAGGAAAGCCAGTATTCGTTGATGAAAAGGGTAAATATACATTGACTGACACTGGAAATCCTGCTTCTGCTGGTTTCTTTGCTCGAACGTACAAAGTAGACACAAGTAACAATGGCGCTACAATTCCAGAAGCTAGGACATGGGATAATGCATGGATTCAAAAGAAGGCAGGACAAGCTGAAGATATTAATGGAAAAACAGTTTGGTATAATGTCCCTGGATCTTTCAAAAATGGAACTCAAACTGATCTTAAAGCATATGACACAGTTGCAGTACCTCCACGTTTAACTGAAATATTTGCAAACCAAAACGAAGGTTTTGATGCGGATTCAATGGATTTAGACTCAAATAAAGTTTATTACAAAGCAACAACATCAACAGATGAATTAGTAGGTCATTATTTTACATTAGACCTAGCATATAAGGCATTCAAAGAAGATGATCCAGAACTAGCAGCGCTTATCAAAAATGATATGATTAACCACACAAATGCACTAGTTCTAAACAACTATTTCCAATTGACTGTTAATGGTGAGAACCCAGCTGAATCTCGTTTTGCTAGTGGTTCTGTTCCTGGAAATGGATTAAACGGTCCGAATGCTCCAACTAGATGGGCAAATATGAACCCTGAATACCTTGATGGTAATAAGGATGCATGGGGAAGAGACGCAGACTATGAAGACGGTCCATTAAATGCGCAATTACAGTTACAAGCACTTGTAGTTGCAAGAGATTTGGGTACGTATACTCCTGAAGAAAAAGCAATCCTTGAAGATCAAGGCATTGATGTAATTGAACCACTTGATTATGCAAACGAATACAAAGTAATGAATGGCGTAAAAGCGTCAGAAAAAGCTAATGAACACAATGATTTTGAAGTAAGATATCCAAAAACATATAACTCAAAATCGATGCTTGATATGACATTACAATATCTTGCAAGATACTTTGGTATTGCTGCTCATAACGGTGATGATATCGGTGTAAGTGGTGTAACTCACGAATCATACATGAACTATTCTGATGAAGAAGAAGAAGCACTAGCATACTACACATTATCTCACCATGCTGATAAGTTTAACGGTGACGAAATCTTAGAAGGCATGAACCAATGGTGGACAAACGAAAAGAGAGAGAAAAACCCATTCATGACAACTTTCTACGCGGCTTCTCTAGGTGCATTGAAAGCTAAAGGTATTGATATCGGAAACGCACAAGTTGACCTTGCAGGTTCAGATTGGTATATGACACGTATACCTAACAATTTCATGAACTTTGATGTATTATCAGCAAACAGAAATGACGTAACACACGTAGCACCAAATCTTATGGTTGACCAATTAATCCCTCGTGATGAAGTTATGATGTCCAAGTATAACACAAACATTTTTGGAACGATGGATAGAAGAACGATTGACTCTGGTAACAGTTTAACAATGGAATCTTCAACTGTCATTTCAATGCCTTACTGGATCACTCAAAACCCTGAAGATGCTGCTTATGTAGAAGATTTAGGATCAAAAGTTACTACACCAGTTAATAATGGTACAGAAAATCTTGAATACCCAACTAATCTAGCATCTATGAATCCGCATGCTAAATATAATGCAGACACACATACATTTACAATTAACGTAGGTGATTCTGTAAAGCTTGATGCTAAAACAACGGGATATATTAAGAATGTGTCTTGGGCAACGAATGCTTGGGATCAAGCAGGATATATCAATGGATTACCTACACAAATTAATGCTGAATCAGATGTATTTCAAGTTATTGACCTAAGAAATATAGCAACATACGGTGATGAAGGAAACGTAAGACCAACGGATTTAAGTGTAAATGGCGAGTACTATGGTGCTTATGCAACTGGTTTAAAACCGGGAACAGCTACCGTTACGGCGTATGTTATTGATGGATTCTTTAGAACGCCTGCTAAAATAACATACACAATCAATGTTGTTGATCCTAAGAAATCAGCAAAGCCAATTGCTCCTACTGTGCTTGACAAGAATTCTTTTGCCTATCCAACATGGTTGAAAAATGCAATGGCTGATTCAAAATTAAATACAGATGGAAATAAATTTGTAGAAGTTAGTTACGAATCATCTTCACCAGACGATGTAGCTGTTGATAGTGAAACTGGAGAAGTTACGTATAAAACAGATAAGCAAGCTTTCATCATTGCTACTGTTCTATACTCTGCAATGACAATTGATGGAGAGCCTAGATTTGAAAACGATAGCCACGTGATGACTTTTGTAAGACCTGTTTCTAAGAATTCGCATCATAAATAATATTAATGTAAACAGTAGCTGCCTTACTATAACTATTTGCCTAATATTATTCCTTATTTAAATTAAATAAATTATGTTAAAAGGATCTTGGTATAAGGGAAATTTCTGATTTACCAAGATCCTAATCCTTTTAGGAGTGATAATTCAATGAAAAGTAATTTTTTTGAAGAGAAATTTTTACCGATTGCTTCGAAAATAGGTAATCAAAGACATTTGCTTGCCTTACGTGACGGTATTATGTTTGCAATGCCTCTTATGATAATTGGTTCGTTTTTCATTATCGTAGCTTGGTTAGAAGCAGAATGGTATCAAAACTTCATGGCAAAAACCTTTGGGGACAATTGGAATGCTTTTGGAGACATCGTTTATAACGGTACAATGGGTATCATCGCTTTAATTGCTGTATTTGGTGTAGCATACTCACTAGCAGGCAGTTATAAAGTCGATGGAAAGAATATTGATGGTGTTCCAGCTGGTGTTTTAGCATTAGCAGGATATTTAATTGTTAACATTATGAGCACTTTCACAGTTGATGAAGAAAGCGTATCCGCTTGGTCACCTGATATTTTTAGTGCACAGTATTTGTTTGTTGGATTAATTGTTGCCATTATTACCGCTGAAATTTATCGTTTCTTCTTACAAAAGAAGATGATCATTACATTACCAGATACTGTACCACCAACTGTTTCACGTTCTTTTACAGCCCTTATTCCTGGTTTGGTTATTATTATTTTCTTCTTATTTGTTAGATTTATATTTGCGCAAACTAGTTGGGAAACTTTCGCAACTTTTATACAGGTCGTTGTCACACAACCATTTACGATCTTAGGTTCAACCTACATTGGTACGCTTATCGCAAGTTTAATGGAACATCTCTTATGGAGTTTTGGAATCCATGGTTCATCCATCATCACTTCTGTAATGGAACCTATTTGGATTACAAATGCAGATGCAAACTTAGCAGCAGTAAAAGAGGGTGCAAAGACACTGCCGCATATCATTACGTATACATTCTATGAGAATGGTATCTGGATGGGTGGATCAGGTGCTACGTTACCAGTTGCTATCTATATGATGTTTTTAGCAAAATCAAAACTGCTTAAGAAAGTTGGACGTTTGGCGATGGGACCTTCCCTTTTTAACGTCAACGAACCCATAGTGTTTGGAGTTCCGGTTGTCTTAAACCCATTCTTAATGATTCCTTTCATGCTGGCACCAGTAGCAGTTTTAACCGTTACTTATTTTGGGACGTCGATGGGTATTTTCCCACAAACGACGGGTACGATCATTCCGTGGACAACCCCATATTTCATCAGTGGTTATCTTATGACTGGCGGTAAAATTATGGGTGTGGTCATGCAATTGGTTGCTTTTGCCGTTGCCTCTGCAATTTGGTTCCCATTCATTAAGATGTGGGATAAGAAAAACTTAGAAATGGAGAAAGCTTCTAATACTAAGATGTGGGATAAAAAAAACTTAGAAATGGAGAACGCTACAATTAATTAAGGCGTGACTTCTTTCGGGTGTCAATCTTTTCAAGTTTGACACCCATTATATCCGTTATTGAACACGCTAGATCCAAACGGACGTCTTAATTTTTTATGCGAATACCTACTATGGACATCAAAAAGAAAATATTTACTCCGTTACGATTAAAAAGAATGGCTGCTTTTGTAGTAGATGCGGTGATTATCTCAATCCTACTTTCCATTGTTTATCGAATATCAGGATTTGCAGACTTTCCTGGAGTCTTAACAAAGATGATTGAAATTCAAAAAACAATGAGTGAAGCAGCTAGTCAAGAGGCTACTGTACAGGTAATGGCTCTTTTTAATGAAGCTTTTCTCCAATCGCTTCTAATCTGGTTTTGTTATGATGTCTTAACAACCTTATTATTAAGAGGTTCTACAATTGGGAAGATGATTTTTCGATTGAAACTAACACACATCCATAACAAAAAAGGTAAGCTTGCTTATGGATTATTAGTGATTGTTAGAAGTTTCTTTAAATTTTTATCGATGTTTCTTTTTCAGGGCCTTCCTTTTTTGATATCCGTTATAAGCATATTTGCTAATCCAAACTCATTAGCTGCACACGATCGATTAGCTCGATTAGTCGTAGTCAATAAGAACGTCGTTACTAGCTTAGAATAGAAGGGGAAAAAATAATGAATATTTTACTTTGTTGTGCTGCCGGCATGTCTACAAGTCTAATCGTTACAAAAATGGAAAAAGCTGCTGCGTCAAAAGGGATTTCAGCACACATTTGGGCAGTTTCTGAATCTGTTGTTCGCTCAGAAATCGAAGAGGCGGATGTGTTATTGTTAGGACCACAAGTACGTTTTCTTTTGAACGAAATGAAAAACATCTGTGGGGAGAAAAACATTCCAGTTGAAGTTATTGATATGATGAATTATGGCATGTGTGATGGTGAAGCTATTCTCGAGCAAGCAATAAAACTAATAGTAAATAAGTAGTATACAATTCTGTAAGTCTCTCTTCCTATATAATGCCTCTTGAAAGCAAATGACTTTGAGTTCAAAGGACATTATGAATGACATGAAAAAACACATGAAAATAAAAAATTTTAAGTTTGAAAATTTTATGGAATACAAGAATACCCAAAGGGGTTTTTAACATAGAAAATTTGTGGCCATAAGCTTTGCAGAGTTTCAAAATTTCTCTTGAAAGAGAAAGGAGGTCAGTTTTATGGTAAAACATGAAACAGAAATTTTTACATTGATTTTACATGGTGGAAATGGTCGAAGTGCAGCAATGGAAGCCATTCATGCCGCAAAAGAACAGAATATGGATTTAGCACGCAAGAAATTAAAAGAAGCAAGTGATTCTTTAAATGAGGCACATCATATTCAAACATCGCTCATTCAATCAGAGATTGGTGGAAATCCAACAGAAATTTCACTTTTAATGATTCATGCCCAAGATCACTTGATGAATGCGATGACCGTAAAAGACTTGGCAAAAGAGTTCGTTGACATGTATGAAAGGGGCCTCAAGTAATGTCAAAGAAATTTAAAGTTGTGACAATTGGTGGGGGCTCTAGTTATACGCCGGAACTAGTTGAAGGCATTATTAAGCGTTATGAAAAAATACCAGTTACAGAACTTTGGCTTGTTGATATCGAAGCAGGTCGCGAAAAATTAGAAACAGTTGGTGCGCTAGCAAAGCGTATGATCAAAAAAGCTGGGGTTCCAATGGAGATTCACCTTTCGTATGATCGTCGTGAGGCTTTGAAGGGTGCTGATTTCGTTACGACACAACTTCGTGTTGGGCAATTGGCTGCACGTGCACTTGATGAAAGAATTCCATTAAAACATGGTGTAATCGGTCAAGAAACCAATGGTGCAGGTGGTTTGTTTAAAGCGCTCCGTACGATTCCTGTTATACTGGATATTTGTAAGGAAGTGGAAGAGCTTTGTCCAAATGCGTGGGTACTTAACTTTACAAACCCTGCAGGTATGGTGACAGAGGCAGCATTAAGATATTCAAATGTTAAGAAATTTATTGGCCTTTGTAATATACCGATTGGAATGGAAATGGGTATTGCGAAACTTTTAAACGTGGATCACTCTCGTATTCGTATTGATTTTGCAGGTCTTAATCATATGGTTTTTGGAATAGAAGTTTATCTAGATGGAGTAAGTGTAAAAGATAAAGTTCTTGAAATGATCATGGATCCTGCCAATGCAAGTTTTGTAAAAAATATTGACGCGGAGGAATGGGCACCTGAATTCCTAAAAGGTATCAATGTCATCCCATGCTCATACCATCATTACTACTACAAAACATCTGAGATGTTGGCAAGAGCATTGAAAGAATTTGAGTCTAATGAAACACGTGCAGAAGTCGTACAACGGATTGAAGCATCTCTATTTGAAAAATATAAAGATGAAACGCTAGATGTAAAACCACCTGAGTTAGAAAAACGTGGTGGAGCCTACTACTCCGATGCGGCTTGTCGTTTGATCTCATCTATTTACAATGATACGCGAGATATTCAACCATTGAATACAATGAACAAGGGGGCAATTTCAGGCTTACCATATAACGGTGCTGTTGAAGTTAGTTGTGTCATTACGAAGGATGGTCCGGTTCCATTATCGATGGGAGAATTGCCAGTTCCAGTTCGAGGATTGATACAAACGATTAAATCTTTTGAGCAGATGGCCATTGAGGCTGCGGTAGAAGGAAGTCGTGAAAAAGCAATCGTTGCATTGACGATCAATCCGCTTGTTGCAAACGATAAAATGGCTATAGCGATTGTAGACGAAATGCTAGAGGCACACAAAGCATATTTACCAAGGTTTTTTAAAAAATAGCCAATCTGATTGTCAGGTATTTTATCTGATTTCTTGATAATAGAAAAAAGTCGTATACACTTAAAGCAACGTTGATACATAAAACCCACCGGATCATTATTCGGTGGGTTTTGTTGATGATCAACAAAGTTATTTAAGAGAGCTTTATCATTGAACAATCGATCAATTCGGATGTAATAAGTTCTATAAGCATTATAAAAATCAAAATTAAAAAAACAGAGGAATTAGGTAGCCTCTGTTTTTAGTGCTCTATTAAATTATCGAACTAAGGCTGGGTATAAATATTACTTAGCCCCGAGTCCGCCATCAATACCCAATATATTTCCATTACAATAATCAGAGGATGCCGAAGCAAAATAAATGACAGCTCCAGCTATATCACTATCTCTGCCTAATCTCCTTGAAGGAGTCTTAGTACCTTCCCCGCCCAATCTATTTGCAAGTGTACCTTCTACTTGCGGATCATTCATTCCAGTAGTCATGATTCCAGGTGCAATAGCATTCACAGTCAGTCCATGACGTGCCCACTTGACTGCAAGATCCTTCGTTAATGTGTTAACGGCACCTTTACTTGCTGCATATCCTACAGAGTCTACTACTTCTGGGTCCGTACCCCTAGTTGCAACAGTTGAAGAAACGTTAATGATTTTTCCGTATTTATTTTCAATCATATGTCTTCCAACAGCCTGGCACATTAAGAATGTACCTGTCAAATTTGTATCGATCATAACTTGCCATTCTTTAAAAGGCATCTCCGTCGCAGGGATTTCATAAGCAACTCCACTAGCGTTGACTAAAATGTCGATCTTGCCAAATTGAGAAATTACCTTCTCTACAGCTTGTCCAACAGATTCAGGATCTGTTACATCCAATGCCAGGGCAAATGCTTGTCCTCCTAACGTTTCAATTTCTTTTACAGCGTTCTCGCAAACTTCTAAACGACGTGAACCTACTACAACGTTAGCACCAGCTTTTGCAAGTGCAATTGCCATTTGACGGCCTAACCCGCTGCCGCCTCCAGGAACGATTGCTGTCTTTCCTGTTAAATCAAAAAATTGGTTCAATGACATGCTGATTTCCCCCTGTATTAGAAATATTCAAAGATTTTAAAATCTTAACAATATTCATTATACTTATAAATGATAATTAAATAAAATTAACGATTTTAATGTGTAAGTAAGTATTACTAATATTAAAACAGGGGCTGAGGTCACAAAATTCAGTTTCAATTTATTAAATTATACGGAAGTGGGGGGGAGCTAAAAAATATCTTCATTACCAGGATTGATGAAGTTTCTAGTCTTAGCGTTTATGTAAACTTTAAAAAATCGGTAATATTAAGCTTTACTTCATAACATGTTAAGCTTTCTGTAGTTCATAAAACCAAGTCACCATGATAAAATCTATCTGTTAATTTAAAATCCAAATGAATCTATGTATACAGTTTAATAATGGATGTGGCTAAATTGGACAAACTATTAATCAGGGACTGCATTATTATATTTGCAGTGTTATTAACTAGTTTTACAGATATTAATCGAGATATAAAAATCAAACCTGAATCAACAACGTCCGTACATGCAAAACAGAATGATGAAAGTATCCATGTTGACGTTAACCCAAAGAGCATTTCTGTTCTCGTAAATAACCTACATAAGCTTCCAGAAAGTTATTCCCCACCAGATCTTATTTTTGTGGATATTCCATTTATTTTCCAAGAGAAAACTGAAAAGCGAAAAATGCGTTCAGAGGCAGCAGGAGCGATTAAAGACCTATTTACTGATGCAAAATCACAAGGTATTTCATTAATAGGTGTTTCGGCTTATCGATCACATGCAACTCAAACAGCATTATTTCAGTCTTATGTAAGTAAAGATGGATATGAGGAAGCAAAAACATACAGTGCTTTGCCTGGCACGAGTGAACATGAAACCGGTCTTGCAATCGATGTTACTGGAGGAGATGGGCAGTGTCCTGCGGAAGACTGCTTTGGGGGAACAAAAGAGGCCCTTTGGCTAGAGGCGAATGCAGCGGATTACGGCTTTATTATTCGATATCCAAAAGGCAAAAAAGCCATTACTGGTTATCAATATGAGCCTTGGCACCTACGTTATGTAGGTAAATCGATTGCTCTTAAAATCATGAACAATGGAATTACACTGGAAGAATATTTTCATGCAGAACCAGTTAATAAGTAATAAAAAGAGTCCATTTCCTAAAGGAGCTTGGCAAATATTTACCTTTTATTTCCATCTTTATTTACTCGCCCAGGAAGCGATAAAACAGGCATCAAATGAAATTTCACCTGCCGTAACTCATGTACAAAAGTCATCTCAAGTACAATCGACAGAATGTTAAAAATCGTTTTTGCCTGATATTACAATGTAAATAGTTGCAGATCCCCATGATAATATCAGGGGATTTTATTATAGGGTTTAATTGTTGTTGTTCTTAAGCTACCATGAAAATAAGTTTCTTCAGATTAAAAAATGACAATACTTAATAAGACCCTACTCAATCATTTAAAAAAGTGGAGAGCGATAATAAGTTAGACATATTATTTTATAGGCTGCTACTAGGGCTTGAATTCGGTACTATACTGGACTCAGGCCCTTTAATTTAGCTTTAATTCATTTGGAAATTCAGTTATCAACTTGTACTCAATGCGTTTTTCTTCTGAATGGACATCTAGTTCTTTATACCTGTTTTAATCGACTCATTTTATTGAAAAATCATAAAATTCGATTAATTTTGTTTATTTCCCCCGATTTTAAAGAAAAATCACTCCTCTAATAATATTAATTTCGACAAAATCAATAAATATTCTTCCTAATAATAGTTTGAAATCTCTTTTAATATTGTTTAAATGACAATCTTTTTGTGGAATTTTAAACATATATGTCTATTGAATTATGCGTTAATCCCCCAATTTACTATGTTTTACAGTGTAGGTACAATTTGGATTATATTTATTTACTCATTAGGGTTAGCTTTAAGCGTAAAATTATTATTCCTATAATTTTATTAAATTCCTAATCTCAACAATGTAGGGAAATAAATATCAAACTCAAAAAATCAAAAAAAGGAGAGACGTAAATGAAAAAGAGTAAATTGAAGGCATTGAAAGTCATGACAACAGTAGCTGCAACCTCCTTACTTCTTTCATCATTCACAGCGTTTGCGGAAACGAATGACACTTCAACCGAGCCCCAAGCGTTTGAAGATATTGCGGAACAAGGAAGGAAATTATTTTTTGATAAGGACAAGATGGAGCCTGGTAGTGACAATTTTTATAATAATGATATTAAAAAAGAAGGTTCGAATAAAGCCTATAACCCAAATGATGTTGTTCGTTTAATCGTAGAGGTGGAACAACCAACAGATGTGGACAATACATCTAAAAATAAAAAATCATTAATGAAGCAAAAGCAAGACAAAGTCATCGATCAAATCTCAAAAGCGAAAGCTTCAAAATCAAATTCGCCAGCAAAGGTGAAGCATCGGTATTTTGAAGGGTTTAACGGATTCAGTTTAGAAACAGAGTTTCAAAATATGAATAAAATCCAGTCTATTCCAGGGGTTACCAATGTACATATAGCCAAAACATTCCAACCAGCTATGGGAGCAAGTAAAGAATTAGTACAGGCTCAAAAGGTATGGGAAAAATATGGTTATAAAGGTGAAGGATTAGTAGTTGCGGTCGTAGATTCCGGGATCGATTATACTCACAAAGATATGAACCTATCTGATGCTGCCAAAGCAAAAGAAAAATGGACTCAAGAGAAAATTAATCAAAAATTTGCAGAGACAGACGTAAACGAAATTTGGTATTCCGATAAGGTTCCAACAGGTTATGATTGGGCGGATAATGATACTAATGTCATTCCTGGGAAAACTGGAAGTGCTCACGGCACTCACGTTGCTGGTACAGTTGGTGCAAATGGAGACGAAACGAATGGTGGTGTCGCTGGTATCGCACCAGGTGTGCAGCTGTTAGCTGAGAAAGTATTTTCAGATAATGGTGGCGGAGCCTATGAGGATGATATTATCGCAGGAATAGAGCATGCCGTTACAATTGGTG
The DNA here is from genome assembly GCF_002272245.1 of Bacillus sp. 7884-1. GTDB lineage: Bacteria > Bacillota > Bacilli > Bacillales > Cytobacillaceae > Neobacillus. Next base: position 28,127 of record NZ_NPDD01000153.1, read on the forward strand.
CTGACGTAATAAACATGAGTTTAGGTGTAGATGCAGGCTATGTAGGGGAAGAAGATGATCCGATTCAAAAAGCCATTCGATTTGCAACAGAACAAGGTACCCTTGTTGTCGTGGCGGGCGGTAATTCATCCTACAGTACAAAGAATAATCTCATTCCTTCTTCATTAAATCCTTATGCAGAAAATCCTGATATTGGAACAGTTGGTGCACCGGGTGTAAGTCCATCTGCTTTATCAGTTGCTTCCTATGAAAATACTAAGCTTCATTTAAATGCATTATCTGAATCAAATGGTCTATCGTTGCCGTTTCAAGATCAAACACAATTCGGTCCAACATTCAACTTTAAATTATCAAAGTTTTTATCTCCAAATGAAACCTATGAACTGGTCTATGTAGGGGAAGGAACGAAAAAAGTTGATTACTATAATAACAATGTATCGATGGTTAATGGAAAAATTGCTGTAGTAAAGCTATTAAATACCTACACTTATTATGGTCCTATTCAATCTCAAGCAAAAGCAGCCGGCGCAAAAGCAATTATCATTATTCCACCTACAAATATGGCTGATTATCCATATTTATATTTAAGTCCATATGGCATTCCAGCTGCGACCACAGGTAAAAATCCTGGAGAAGCATTAGTGAATAAACTAACAAGTGGTCAAATTGTAAAAATGAAATTAGCTGGTGACACTTGGGTAGATAACCCAGTGAAAGACACGATGTCCTATTTTTCATCCATTGGTTCTCCGCATACATTAGATTTTAAACCAGAGATTTCAGCTCCTGGAGGAAATATTTATTCCACTGTACCAGGAAATAATTATGATTTAATGAGTGGGACATCCATGGCAACTCCTCATGTTGCAGGCGGCTCGGCATTGTTATTGCAGGCCCTTTATGAAAAAGGATTAGCACATTCTAAAGATACCGTTCTAAAAGCAAAACTTGCTTTAATGAATACGGGCAATATTGTCATGGATCCAAGAACAAATGGAGAAGTTCCATATTCACCACGTGTACAAGGATCAGGTTTAATGCAAATTCAAAATGCGATTAATACACCTGTTATTGTTGCAAATAGAAACACGCCTTTAGAACAAGCTGGAGCGGTAGCTTTAAAGGAAATAATAGGTCAAAATACAAGCTTTAAATTAAAAATGGAAGCATTCGACGCTCCTAAAGGTAAAAATAATAGTGATGATATTGAATACAAGGTTTATGTCGATGTACTAAAAGATAAGACGGAAATGAAGGAATTTGATTTAGACGACGATGGTGACTTAGATTCCAAGGAGTATTTAACATTAACTAGTGAACGTATTAATGGTGCAAATGTCACAGTAAATGATAAAACAGTAACAGATAAAACAGGAGCATTAATTAAAATTAAACCAGGCCAAACAAAAATGCTGACTGTAAATGTAACGTTACCAGATTCCTTAAAGAAAAATAGTTTTGTAGAAGGATATGTTCGTCTCGTTCCAGTAGCTGAAGACCAGGATAAAGCAGTTCCACTTTCCATTCCTTATATGGGTTTCTATGGGAAATGGGATGAACCACAAAATATTGATCCTGCAGCATGGAAGACCGATGCCTTCTTAGGTTATACTGCACTTTGGGATGACGTATCAGAACGTTATCCAATGGGATATGATCCATATACTGGAACATTTAATACTGACCGTATCGCATTTTCACCAAACTTCCTTGTACAAGGTATCTATGGGACATTTACAGCATTACGTAATTTACAAAAAGTTGAAATGTATGTAGAAGACGAATCGGGAAATCTCATTAAAAATTTAGGTGACTTTAGCGAATACACAGGAAAGCCATGGAAATTCAGAAAAAATATAATTTCATATGGGGATAGAATGTATAGCGGATATCGATGGGATATGAAAGATTTATCTGGACAGTTTGTACCTAACGGAAATTATCGTTATGTAATTAAAACGATATTAGATTATGAAAATGCAAAACCACAGATAGTTAAAATGCCAATAAAAGTAGACTCCATTGCTCCAACGATTTCTGATATTCAGGTGAAGCCAAAGGAAGGTAAATATGAAATAACCTTTAAGGCCGAAGATAATGAAAAGGGTAGTGGCTTTTATGCTAGTATTATTTGGTATAATGGGAAATATTTAAGCTTAAGACCAGGAGTAACCTCTGCAATTGTAAATGAAGAACCGAAAAGTGTTGTCGTTTTAGCATCTGACTATGCTTATAATCACACTTACCTAGTTTGGGGAGATCCAAGTTATATTAATCAAGATATGGTGATTTCCTATTACGGCGTCACTCCAGTTAATAATGTTAACAGTACTAACCAGGCAAAAATTACAAGTTTTGCTAATAACCGAGTAGACTGGACGATTAATATCAAAGATGTAAGTGGAAAAATCGTCGATTCATTTGAAGTCAAAAATGAATATACACTAAGAACACAATGGGCACCTAAAGCGGGTCTCCCAAATGGTACGTATTCTATTTCGTTGGATATTGTCACGAAAAGTGGTTTGAAAGTAACAACAAAGTCTAAACAAGTAACAGTTAACCAATTACCATAATAATAGATTTTGATTTGAAGAAATAAAAAACGACAGGTTGCGAACCTGTCGTTTTTTACTCTATTCGATTGTTATGATGCCACTTTCACCTTGTCCTGTTTTTTCTAGTTTCTTTATATTTTGCTTTGATAAATTGGTAAAGATGACTGGAGTTACAATGGATGGTACGGATTTCTTTATGTTCTTCAAATCAAATTTTATTATCTCTTGCCCCTTGAACAACTTTAAAGATCTGTTTTTTTCTAGAATTAATGTAATTATGTCAAAGGTACTATATCTCTATCTAGTTCTTTAGTGGTGTTTTAATTAATTGCATTTTTGTTAAAATCATAAAAATCAATTTATGTTTCGTGAATTCCCCCCATTTCATAAAAAGAACCTCCATAAAAATATTCATTTCGACAAAAATTTTCCATTAATAACATAAAATTCTATTAAAATATTGTTTAAACGACAATCTTTTTGATGGAGTTTTCAACACATAAGTCTATTGAACTGTGCTTTATCCCCCAATTTACTGTGCTCTATGTTATAGGTACACTTTTGATTGTATGTATCTACTCAGTAGGGGTTCAGAGATACATAGAAAAAACTAAAAAAAGGAGAGGTTATAATGAATAAAAGTAAATTGAAAGCATTTAAAGTCATGACTACTGCAGCAGTAACATCCTTAATGCTTTCCTCATTCACAGCTTTTGCGGAAACAAACAACCCTTCAACTGGGGCCCAACCTGTAGTGTATGAAGTAAATCAGTCAAAGGTTGACCAAGTATTAAAGCAATTAACTCCCGAACAGCGAAGAGCTATTCAAGATTTGACACAAACGACCACAGCAGGAATTCAGTTGTCCCCTGAGACTGACTTATCAAGTGAACAGGAGATTTCTGTGATTATTGAGTTTAAGAACAAGCCTGCTAAAACAGCAGTCTTAATTGAAAAATTGAATGGTAGAGAGCTAACTCATGAGGATGCCGAGAAATGGGTCGAAGAAGACCATTCTGTATTTCAGCAGGACTTAGATGCTTTGAAGATTAAAGGAAAAATCACGACTACTTATAAGCAGGTGTATAATGGGGTTGCTTTGACTCTGCCAGCTAACGAAGTGAAGAATTTACTTAAATCGAAAGCCGTAAAAAATGTTTGGGAAAACCAAGAGTTTCAATTAGATCTTCCTTCTGATTCTGTAGAACAAGGAACAGCTGGAACTTCTGCGTATACGGGAAGTCAACCACATGCGACTTTGGGTGTGGACAAACTCCATAAAGAAGGATTTACAGGGAAGGGAATCAAAATCGGGGTATTGGATACGGGAATAGACTATAACCACCCTGATTTAAAAGACGCTTTCAAAGGTGGATACGATTTTGTAAATGATGATAACGATCCGATGGAAACGACGTATGAGGATTGGCTAACAGCAGGTAAGCCTGTAAACGAAGGCCGTTCCTATTCCACGGATCATGGAACGCATGTATCCGGGATTATAGCTGGTCAGCAGAAAAATATCGCGAATTTCGCGACAAAAGGCGTAGCGCCAGAGGCCGATTTATATGTGTATCGCGTGCTAGGGCCTTATGGATCTGGATCGGAAGAGAATATTGTAGCGGGGATCGAGCAATCGATAAAAGATAAGATGGATGTCATCAATCTCTCGCTTGGAAATAGTTATAATAGTCCATTATCCCCATCTTCCGTTGCCATCAATAATGCAGTTTTATCAGGCGTCACCGCTGTTTTAGCTGCGGGGAATGCAGGGCCAAGCTTCTATACTCTCGGTTCGCCATCCGCTTCTCCATTAGCCATAACAGTAGGATCGACAAACACAGAGATCGCTCTACCTGGTTTTATCGGAACTTTCAAAACAGCCGACAAACAAGGAACAGTTGAAACTCGTTATTGCACAACGGGATTTGGTAATGAATCCAGATTACTTAAAGGTCAAACCATTGAAATGGTAAATGCAAATTCAGGAACAGAGGCTGATTACGCTAGTATTGATGTCAAAGACAAAATCGTTCTTGTATCAGTAGGAGGAGGTCTACAAATTGGCAAAATAGTAGCCATTGCAAAAGAAAATGGGGCAAAAGCAATATTCATCGATGGAAAGTATGGATCCGGTTATATATCGGATAGACTTACGGAGCAGCCCAATTTTATACCGACTCAAATCATAACCGTAGAGCAGGGAAAAGCATTTAAAGATATGTTGAAATTAGGAACGGTTTCCTTTACGTTTGATGAAGTAAAAGAAAAGTATACAGCTACCGATGATACTTTATCTTTCTTCAGTTCTCGCGGACCAGCGCGAATTACGTACGATATCAAGCCGGAAGTTGTTGCTCCAGGCGGTACGATTATGTCCACTGTGTCAAGTTCCTACCGAGGAAAAGATTATTTAGGGAATTACGAATATGCGTATGATAAGTTTTCTGGAACTTCCATGGCGTCGCCGCACGTGGCGGGAATAGCAGCATTATTACTTCAAGCCAATCCAAAGCTTTCGCCAGGGGAAGTAAAAAGCACCCTAATGAATACCGCAGACGCTCTCATAAGCAAAGATAGCGTATATGAAGTTGGAGCAGGACGAGTAGATGCTTTTGAAGCCGTTCATGCAGTCTCTTCCTTCAAGGTTGCTGATGAAACCGTGACCTTATTTAAAAATGAAAAAGAAAAAAGTATTAAGGAAATTACAGGTGCACTCAACTTTGGAACTGTTTTTGCGACAGAAAACGCCATAGAAGAGTTGAAAGAAATTGAAATTCAAAATAGTAGTAGCCAGGATCAGCAATATGAAGTCAAAGTGAACTATCAAGCTGTTAAAGGTTCTCTTAGTGCTGTTGAAAATGGCGTTGTATTGGAAACGGCTTCTTCCGTAACTGTGAAAGCAGGAGGGAAAGAAACAGTCTCCACTAAGATTACGATACCGTCAACAGCAAAAAACGGCACATACGAAGGATATGTCACGTTTACGAATAAAGATAACACGGAGGACACCTATCAAATTCCATTTGCCATCCGAAAAGTAAAAGAGGGTGTCGATTCTATCAATATGATAAACACTTTCACAACAATCCAGGAGAACGGAGTATCAAGAGTCATTAATTTTTTACAAGGTTCTTTTAAATTGAGTTCCCATATGAAAACGATTGATTTGTTCTTAACAAATGCTGCAACAGGTGAAGACATGGGATTTGTCGGACAGTTTGATGGTGCTTGGATCAATGAGAATCAATCTGTACCAGCGTATTTCACCGGAAGCTATTTTCCATTTACAAATGATAAAGAAAAACCGCTTTCGTATGAACCACAAATTGCTGAGGCAGGTTCTTATAAGTTAAAATTTGTTTTCACAGATGATCAAGATAAAGAAACAATTTTTGAGAAACCTTTCATCATTGATAATGAGACCCCAACAATCGAAACAGAAATGGAGGCAGGAATCGTGGAAATGGACCCTGCTTTAACTTCCATTCAAGTAAAGGGTAAGATACATGATAAACAAATTGAAGAAGCGGTTGCATTAGGGTTGCAGGCGAAGCAAGGCAATAACGGTTTAAACTATCGCTATAACAATAGTTCTTATGCACAGCAATACCCTGTTGATGAAATGGGCAACTTCAATTACAGCACAGGCTTCCCAAGCACTCAGAAGTTCCTGCCAATCAGTTTTTACGGTATTGACAGAGCCGGACTTCCTTCTGTTCAAAAGGAATTCTATTTTGTCAAAAAAGGGACGAACTACATCTCCACCCTTGCTGATAAAAAAGAGGCAAAAACAGGTGAAGTAATCAACTTTATTTCAAAAGCACACAATAGTACTAGCTGGAAGGAATCGAAATGGAATTATCAGTTCAAAAAAGATTATTTGGCGATAGAGGCAATTGAGGTTTCTGAAGAACTTAAAGGTAAGGTTTCATTGGAAACAACAGAAACAAGTAATGGAATAGCAGTCACTCTAAAGGCTTTGGAAGGATCCATTTCTGCAATGGATAATCTACCTTTATTAAATGTAAAAGCTAAAGTAAAAGATGATACATTCACTGATTCCTATGTGGCAATGGCAATAGTAAACCCAACTTATACAGATGAGAATGGTACGAAAACAACAGCGTTTGCTGCACATCCCTCTGTAAGAGTATGGCCGAAATATTCAAGACTGACAGGTAGTATGGATGGTGAAGCTATTTATTACAGAGATGGTTACGGCATCCTGCGTTCTACTAATGTCGACTATTTTGCACTAGGAGCGACAATTAAAGTGAAGGACGAGAACGGCAACTCGTTTGTGGGCCAAGTAATAAAAGACGCCAAATTCATTGTGGACGGATTACCTACGGACCGTAAACCTTTAACATTCCAGTTCGATGTACCAGGTCACTTTACAGTAGAAAAAACGTTCACCATCGGCCGTGAAGGTGTTATCGGGGAAATACGATATCTTCCGTTCAAATCTGCTTTGGGTGGTGATGTCAATAAAGACAACGTGATCGATATTGATGACGCCGTCTACCTGAAAAAACACTGGAAAACATCTGATCGAAACAGTGACATCAACTTCGACGGTACGGTAGATATGAAGGATATGGAATTTATCAAGAAAAATTATCTGCTTGAAAATCCGACGATAAAGGCTGCCAAAAATCCAAAAGAAAATGCAAATGGAAAAACGCTTGAGGAAATTATTAGTGAACTAAAGTGATTTTAAAAGGAGTTCTCTAATCTATTTTCATTATTGTTACTCTAGCAGATTTTCTAATTAGGAAGCTAGCCTTTAAATAGGGCTGGCTTCTTTTTTTATAGGCTACCCTGAAAATAGACTCTAAAAAAAGGCAACACCAAACTAAGGGAGCTGAATTTGAATTTTTTTGATCCCTTCATTGCCCTCTATTAAGGTTGTAAATTAAATTGTATTAAGCAGATTGTGATGACAGAGTTACTTCGTATCCTAGGCTTGCCAAGTGTTTTATGGCTTTTTGCTTTTTTACATCAATGACTTGCTGTTCGTAATGATTTGAACCAAATTCCTTATAAACTTCTTTTTTGGTTAACAGATAATAGGCGATTACTAAAATTTGATGTGCAATGGCCACTCTTGCTTTTTTAGTTCCTCGTCTTCTTTTTAAACGATAGTATTTTGCGGCTAAATAACTATCTTTTTTACGGATTGCACTGGCTGCTGATTCAATTAATGCACTTCTAAGATATTTGTTACCATCTCTTGTTCGTGTCTTCTTTTTTTTACCTGCGCTTTCATTTTGTCCAGGTGCCATGCCAGCCCACGATGCCAAATGGGCAGCACTTTGAAATCTGGTCATATCAAGTCCTACCTCAGCTATTATTTGTTGGGCAGTCTGGATTCCAACACCAGGAATTGAATCCAAAAGTTCATTTTCTTGTTGTGCTGACTGTTATCGCTCATCAATCTCTTTATCCAATCCTTTAATTTGATTCTCGAGATATTCGATATGATTAAGTTGGTTGTTAAGCATAAACTTTTGATGGCTACCAATTAAACCATGTAAAGAACGTTTTAGAAGATCCATTTTTTTTCGTAGTTGTTGTTTTGCAAGCTGAGCTATGGTTTCAGGGTTAGTGTCACCGTCAATGATTTGACGAATCATCAATCGTCCTGAGACACCCAATATATCTGTTGCAACGGAACCTAGTTTAATGTTTGCTCCTTCTAAAACTTTTTGAATACGATTTGACTCACGAGCTTTTTCATCTATTAAACTTCTGCGATAACGAACAAGTTCCCGCAGTTCTCTTTGGTCGCAATTTGGAATATAACTAGGCTTTAATAAACCATGTTTAAGAAGGTCTGCGATCCATTCTGCATCCTTTACATCTGTCTTACGACCAGGCACCTGCTTGATGTGTTGAGCATTGACAACATAGGTTTTAATAGAAGAATCAGTTTCTAAAAGATTATAAACGGGCTTCCAGTAAACGCCTGTACTTTCCATTGCCGCATGGGTACAGCCAGAAGTCTGGATCCAATCTAAAAGAAGAATAAGATCATCAGTCATTGTACCGAAGGTACGTATTTCTTTCTTCTTTGGAGTTAAAATGCAAGCTGTAATTGAATCCTTGTGGACATCCATGCCACAAACATACTCACTAATAATCTCCATAAAATCACACCTATCTATATAGTGATAAACAGTGATCATTTATGGGAAGCTTATTGTGTAATCTACCCTACGTGCTTCTCCGAAGAGAGCGACAAAACATGGTACACTTACTTCCCGCGGTCCGTCTCTGTAACGAGTTCAAGACATCAAGCCTAATCGACCTCTTGTAAATAACCACTGCACTACCGTTATGGGCAGCGATGAATATTTTCATGCGCCATGGTGCGAATTTTAATTAGCATGGTTGTCTCTGTTAAAGCTTAATGTTGATTTTTACGGCTGAAATAAGAGAAGTTGTTAATTATTAACGGCTTATGTCCCCGTCAGTAGCAAAAATGAGGGAAAATGGTAACGAATAGAGTCTATTCGTGCCCGTCAGCAGCAAAAATGAGCCCAACGGTAACGAATAGAGTCTATTCGTGCCCGCCAGCAGCAAAAATGAGCGACAGGCAGCATCCAAGAGGCCTTTATTCTTTGTTCAAATATCAACAATAGAGTTTAACAGAGCCTTTTTATATAAAATTAGCTCTAGGCGCCAAAGACTGGTGGGCTTCACTATTGTATTTTTACCATGCTAGAAGATAAGCCAGCATGGATTCGCTCAATCTCTGTGTTTCCAGTGTCTTAATCTTGAGAAAACCAGACTTACTCTGCTAAACGGGAGATTTGCGCTTATGTTGCTGAAATTGTTTTGTGGGTTCATGTGTAAGTAAAATCGCAATAGTTTGAAAAAGTTACTCAAGGAAGGTTCATATGAGTAAGTAAAATCACAAAAATTTCAAAATTTGTAACTCATGGAGGGTTCATGAGTAAGTAAAAACGTAAAAACCTCAAAATATGTAACTCATGAAGGGTTCAAGTAAAACATATAAAACAAGCTTATCCCGATATTTGGGAGCCATTTGGACTTACAAAAAGATGACTGAAAAACCTGTCTTCTTTCTTATGAATTTGTCGATTAGATGGAGATAGGTTCGTATACCTATTGGATAACGATAAAAAAATATATTAATTTACATCCAAAGTACTACAACTCGTCTAGTTCTTTATGATTATTTTAATAAACTTACTTTTCTGTAAAATCATAAAATTCAATAAATTATGGTATTTTCCCCCACTTTAAGCGAGAATAAACTTCACTAATAAAATTGATTTCGACAAAATCTATAAGTTTTCCCCTTGTAATAACTTATAATTCGACAATCTATTTAATGAAATTACAAACATATAAATCTATCGAACTATACGTTAATCCCCCAATTTACTATTACTTTTTGTGTATTACAATTTGAATTGTATTTGTTTTCTCGAAAAGGGATAGCGTTAGGCGTAATGCTATTAAATTACTAACCTCATTTAGAAGATAAATAAATATAAAGCTAAAAAAGGAGAGACGGAAATGAAAAAAAGTAAATTGAAAGCGTTTAAAGTCATGACTACTGCAGCTGTCACATCCTTAATTCTTTCGTCATTTACAGTTTTTGCGGAAACGAATGACCCTTCTACGGAGCTTCAAACATTGGGGGAGACAGCGGAGCAAGGAAGCAAGGATCTTTATAGTAATGCTGTTAAAAAAGAAGGTTTAACTAAAGAGTATAGCCCTAATGAAAAGGTCCGACTAATCGTTGAAGTAGAACCACCAACTGATGAGGAGAAATCATCAAAAAATAAAAAGTCAATAATGAAGCAAAAGCAAGACAAAGTTATTGATGAAATCTCTAAAACGAAAAATTCTAAGGTAAATTCCGATACGAAAGTGAAACACCGTTATTTTGAAGGTTTTAACGGTTTCAGTTTAGAAACTGAGTTTCAGAATATGAAAGAAATCGAGTCTATTCCAGGGGTTACGAATGTACATATTGCTAGAACATTCCATGAAACGATGGCAGCTAGTAAAGAATTGGTACAGGCTCAGAAAGTTTGGGAACATTACGGCTATAAAGGTGAAGGATTAGTTGTCGCGGTCGTAGATTCCGGGATTGACCATTTGCACAAAGATATGAAACTATCTGATGATGCAAAAGCGAAAGAAAAATGGACTCAAGATAAAATGAATCAAAAAATGGCAGAAACAGACGTAAACGAAATTTGGTATTCCGATAAAGTCCCGACAGGTTATGATTGGGCAGACAATGATACAAATGTCATCCCTGGATTAAATGGTAGTTCACATGGAACACACGTTGCTGGAACAGTTGGAGCTAACGGGGACGAAGCAACTGGTGGGGTCGCTGGTATTGCTCCAGGTGTTCAGCTATTAGCAGAAAAGGTATTCTCGGATATGGGCGGCGGAGCCTATGAGGATGATATTATCGCAGGAATTGAGCATGCCATTACAATGGGTGCAGATGTTATCAACATGAGTTTAGGTGTTGATGCGGGCTATGTTAGTGAAGAAGATGATCCGACTCAAAAAGCGATTCGAGTTGCGACAGAGCGTGGAACACTTGTTGTAGTGGCAGCTGGTAATTCCGCTCATAGTACGAAAAATAATACATTTCTTGACTCTGCTTCAAAGCCATATGCAGAAAATCCTGATATTGGGACAGTTGGTGCACCGGGTGTAGGTCCATATGCTTTATCGGTAGCATCCTATGAAAATACCAAATTGCATTTAAATACTTTAGCAGATACAAATGGTTTTAAGCTTCCTTTCCAAGATCATACGATGTTTCCTGCAAAATATAATTTTAAACTTTCAAAATTTTTAAATCCGAATCAAGAGTATGAAATGGTGTATGCAAACGAAGGACGAAGCAAAGCTGATTTTCCTGCCAATAAAACTGGCTACATTGCAGTAATAAAGTTATTAAATGAATATTCTTACTATTCTTATATTCAATTTAACGCAGAAAGGTATGGAGCAAAAGCGGTAATCATAATACCAGCTGATAATATGGCGACTGATTATCCTTATCTAAGATTATCTGAATATTCCATTCCAACTGCTTCAACAGGTAAGGCTCCAGGGCAAGAACTATTAAATAAACTTAAAAGTGGTCAAATAGTCAAGATGAAATTAGCAGGGGAAACTTGGATAGATAACGCAAAGAAAGACAACATGTCCAGTTTTTCATCCTATGGTTCTCCAAGTACATTAGATTTTAAACCAGAGATTTCTGCACCTGGTGGAAATATTTATTCAACTGTTCCAGGAAATGATTATGAAATCATGAGCGGTACATCCATGGCAGCACCTCATGTTGCTGGCGGTTCCGCATTGTTATTGCAGGCACTTTATCAAAAAGGATTAACCCATTCAGAAGATACGGTGTTAAAAGCAAAGCTTGCTTTAATGAATACAGCTAATGTTCTCATGGATCCAAGAACAAACGGTGAAGTTCCATATTCACCACGCTTACAAGGATCTGGCTTAATGAAAATTCAAAATGCCATTAACACACCTGTCATTGTGACAAGTCGAAACACGCCTTTAGAACAAGCTGGAGCCGTTGCTTTAAAGGAAATAGGACAAACTACAAGCTTTAAATTAAACGTGGAAGCGTTCGAAACTCCTAATGGAAAAAATAATAGTGAGGATATCGAATACCAAGTTTTTGTAGATGTTTTAAAGGATCAGACGGAAGTGAAAGAATATGATTTAGACACAGATGGTGACTTGGATTCCAAGGAGTATTTAACTTTAAAAAGTGAACGAATCAATGGAGCAACCATCACTGTCAATGATAATAAAGTAACAGAAACAGAAGGGGCACTACTTAAAATTAAACCTGGTCAAACAAAACAGCTGACAGTTAATGTGAATTTACCAGATTCCTTAAAGTCAAATAGTTTTGTAGAAGGATTTGTTCGTCTAGTTCCAGTTGCCAAAGACCAAGATAAAGTCGTACCTTTATCTGTACCATTTATGGGCTTCTATGGAAAATGGGATGAACCACAAAATATTGATCCTCCAGCATGGGAGAAAGATGCATTTTTAGGTTATACAGCACTTTGGGATGGAACATCAGAACGTTATCCAAAGGGGTATGATTCTAGTACGGGAACGTTTGATCTTAACAAAATTGCCATCTCGCCAAACTACCATCTAAATGGTATCTATTCTTCATTTACAGCTTTACGTAATCTACAAAAAACGGAAATGTTTGTTGAAGATCAATCAGGTAATATCGTTAAATATTTAGGTGACTTCAGTGAATATACAGGGACACCATGGAAATTCAGAAAGAATGTCATGTCATTTGGGGACACTTATTACAATGAACTCTATCCTTGGGATATGACAAATGAGTCTGGACAATTTGTACAAGATGGAAATTATCAATATGTGATTAAAACGACATTAGACTATCCAGGTGCAAAACCACAGGAAGTTAAAATGCCTGTAAAAGTAGATTCGACACTACCTAAAGTTACAGACATTACTGTAACTCCAAAGGATGGAAAATACGAAATTTCCTGGAGAGGCACAGATAATGAAAATGGAAGTGGATATGTTGCTGCAATGGTTTGGGTGAACGGAAATTATTATCTACCAGGAAAAGCGACAACATTACTCTTAAACTACGAACCGAAAAGTATTGTAGTAATTGGAGCAGACAACGCGTTTAACCACTCTTACACCGTTTGGGGAGATCAAGATCCAAAATATATGAGTGAATGGATGGTCCTTTCCAATTCTAGTGTATGGCCGACTAAAAATTTAAACAAAAACACTCCAACAGAGGTAGATTACTTTGCCCAAAACAGATCGGACTGGACATTTAATGTTAAAGATGCAAATGGAAATATAGTCGAGACGTTTGAAGTTAAAAATGAAAAAGAAGTTCATAAAAAATGGGCACCTAAACCGGAGTTACCAAATGGAAATTACTTTATCTCAGCTGACCTAGTAACAAAAGACGGTTTTAAAGTGACAACAACTCCAGTTAAAGTAACAGTACTTCAATAAACTAAAAAAAATACTGGAAGCTAACCATAAAAAGGTTTAGCTTCCTTTTGATACCATATTCCTTTCTAGGACTTTATACCCATTTTGATTAATTTATTTTTTTATAAAATCAAAAAATCTATTAATTAGGTGTATTTCCCCCGAATTTAAGACAAAATACTCCACTAAAAATATTGATTTCGACAAAATCATAAATATTTTTCCCGATAATAACTTGAAATTCTATTTAAATATTGTTTATTTGACAATGTTTTTAATAAAATCCCATAGATGATTATAAGTCTATTGGACTATGCGATTATTCCCCCAATTTACTGTGTTTTATGGTGCATGTACAATTTGAATTATATTTATTTACTCATAAGGGTTAGCATTAACCGTAAAGTTATTATTCCTATAACTTTATTAAATTCCTAATCTCGTAATCGTAGTGAAATAAATATAAGACACCAAGAAAAAGGGAGAGACGTAAATGAATAATAGTAAATTTAAGCCATTAAAAGTGATGACTACTGCAGCTGTAACTACCTTACTCCTTTCATCATTCACAGCTTTTGCTGAAACGAATGACACTTCAACCGCGTCAGAAGCCTTTGAAAATATAGTGGAACAAGGAAGGAATTTAGTTTTTGATCAAGACAAGTTAGATCCTGTAAGTAATGATATATATAATAAAGACATGAATAAAGAAGGTTCGCTTAAAGCCTATAACCCAACTGATGTTGTTCGTTTAATCGTACAAGTGGAACAACCAATAGATGTGGACAATTCATCTAAAAATAAAAAATCATTAATGAAGCAAAAGCAAGACAAAGTCATCGACCAAATCGCTAACACTAAATCAAAAACGCCTTCTAAAGTGAACCACCGTTATTTTGAAGGGTTTAACGGATTCAGTATCGAAACAGAGTTCCAAAATTTAAAGGATATCCAATCTATGCCGGGCGTTACGCATGTTCATGTTGCTAGAACATTCCAGGCAACGATGGACGTAAGTAAAGAATTAGTACAAGCTCAAAAAGTATGGGAGCAATACGGATATAAAGGTGAAGGCCTAGTAGTAGCAGTCGTTGATTCCGGAATTGATTATTCGCACCAGGATATGAAACTATCGGATGATGCAAAAGCGAAAGAAAAATGGACACAAAATAAAATGAATCAAAAATTTGAAGAGACAGACGTAAACGAAATTTGGTATTCCGATAAAGTTCCAACAGGATATGATTGGGCAGACAATGATACAAATGTTATTCCTGCACCAACTGGTAATCCACATGGTACACACGTTGCAGGAACTATTGGAGCAAACGGTGACGAAACGAATGGTGGTGTTGCGGGTATTGCACCAGGTGTTCAACTTTTAGCTGAAAAGGTATTTTCAGATAAAGGTGGCGGTGCCCAGGAAGATGATCTTATAGCAGGTATTGAGCATGCCGTTACAATGGGTGCAGATGTTATCAACATGAGTTTAGGTGTAGATGCAGGCTATGTAGATGAAGAACATGATCCGGTTCAAAAGGCAATCCGAGTGGCGACAGAACAGGGTACACTAGTTGTCGTGGCAGCTGGTAATTCAGCCTACAGTACAAAGAATAACATCACTGGGTCGTCATTGAAACCATATGCAGAAAATCCTGATATTGGAACAGTTGGTCAACCGGGTGTTAGTCCATCTGCTCTAACTGTTGCTTCCTATGAAAATACAAAACTGCATGTAAATAAACTAGACGAAGTAAATGGTATATCGCTCCCGTTCAAGGATCAAACGCAATTCCCAGCATCGTATAATTTTAAAGTCTCAAAGAATCTTTCACCAGATGTTAGCTACGATATGGTATACGTAAACGAAGGAAAGTATGCTACAGATTATCCTAAAGGCAAAACTAACTACATTGCGGTAGTAAAACTATTAAATGCATATAGTACTTATTCATCCGTTCAAATGACAGCTAAGAGTGCCGGAGCAACTGCAGTCATTATGATACCGCCTGCTGGTAAGGGTGTACCTGATTATCCTACTTTAAGTTTAAGCCCAGTTGCAGCAATTTACGCACGAACTGCCACAACAAGTATAGCTGCAGGTGAAGCATTACTGAAAAAAATGAGTAGTCTGCCAAGTGGTCAATATTTAAGTATGAAATTTACAGGCGCTACTTTGGTAGATAACCCAGCGAAAGACACAATGTCCCATTTTTCAAGTTTAGGTTCACCTAGTACATTAGATTTTAAACCAGAGATTTCTGCTCCTGGTGGAAATATTTATTCCACTATGCCGGGAAATGCTTATGAAGTGATGAGTGGGACATCAATGGCAACACCTCATGTTGCAGGCGCTTCTGCATTGCTATTGCAGGCACTTTATCAAAAAGGATTAACCCATTCAGAAGATACCGTTCTGAAAGCAAAAATTGCTTTAATGAATACAGCTAATGTGGTTATGGATCCAAGAACGAATGGAGAAGCTCCATATTCCCCACGTGTACAAGGTTCTGGGTTAATGAAAATTCAAAATGCGATAAACACTCCTGTCATTGTGACAAGAAAAGACACGCCTTTAGAACAAGCTGGAGCGGTTGCTTTAAAGGAAATCGGTCAAAATACAAGCTTTAAATTAAACGTGGAAGCATTCGACGTTCCTAAGGGTCAAAATAATAGTGCTGATATTGAATACAATGTGTATGTTGATGTACTAAAAGATAAGACTGAAATGAAAGAATTTGACTTAGATGCTGATGGGGTATTGGATTCAAAAGAGTATTTAGCATTATCTAGCGAACGTATTGATGGAGCGACTGTCACTGTAAATGATAATACAGTAACATATAAAACAGGAGCATTAGTTAAATTCAAACCAGGTCAAACAAAACTGCTTACTGTTAATCTAAATTTACCAGATTCCTTAAAGAAAAATAGTTTTGTAGAAGGATTTGTTCGTTTAGTTCCAGTAGCCAAAGACCAAGAAAAGGCAGTACCTTTAACGGTTCCTTATATGGGCTTCTATGGGAAATGGGATGAACTACAAAATATCGATCTTCCAGCATGGGAGAAAGATGCATTTGTAGGATATACGGCACTTTGGGATGATAGTTCAGAAAGATATCCATTGGGACATAACCCGGTTACTGGTCAATTCCATCTTAACCGTATTGCATTCTCGCCAAACTTTCAAAACGTAGGTATCTATTCGACCTTTACAGCCTTACGTAATTTAGATAAAGTTGAAATGTATGTTGAAGATCAATCTGGCAATCTCATTAAAAATTTAGGCGATTTTAGTGAATACACTGGAACACCATGGAAATACAGAAAAAATATTATGTCATATGGTGATAATAAGTATGACGGATATAAATGGGATATGAAAGACACATCCGGTCAATTCGTACCAGACGGTGTATACCAATATGTTATCAAAACAACATTAGCTTATGAAAACGCACGCCCACAGGTGGTTAAAATGCCAATGACGGTCGATTCAGTCTCTCCGACCGTTTCCAATATTCAAGTAACGCCAACGAACGGAAAATACGAAGTTTCCTTCGATGCGCAAGACAATGCAAGTGACTTTAATTCTGCAGTTATTTGGATTAATGGAAAATTTCATAACCCAACACCAGCAATTGGGCAAAAATCTATACTCACTACTACAGAACCGAAAAGTATTGTGATTTTAGCCTTGGATTTTGCAGGAAATATGTCTTGGACTACGTGGGGAGATCCGAGCTATATAAATTCTGGAATGGTGATTCAAACGGTCCAAGTTTATCCTAATACCAATTTGAGTCTAACCAAACCAGCAAAAATCTCCGCCTTTGCTTATAGCCGAGTAGACTGGACGATTAATGTGAAAGATGCAAGCGGAAAGATTCTTGATACATTGGAAGTAAAAAATGAACATGCACTAAAAACAAGTTGGGTACCTGAGGACCTTCCAAATGGTACGTATTATATCTCAATCGATGCAGTTACAAAAGACGGTTTAAAAGTAACAGCACCACCTAAACAAGTAACAGTATTGCAATAATAGGAAGCAAGGGGACGGTTCTTCTGCTTCCGATCCCCAAAACTTTTCAGTTTTGCGAAGTTTATAGATTTGATACAGATGGAGCTGACCCTTGCAAAAGGGTTGGCTTTTTTCTTTTATTTCACATGATCAAAGAATGTAAGGGCCATTCGGTAATTAATATTATATTTCTACATTATATGTGTCCAAAATACCATATTAGATTCTAGTTCTTTATACACATTTTAATAAACTGATTTTTTTATGAAATCGTAAAATTCTTTTAATTATGTTTATTTCCCCTAATTTAAGAGAGAGTACTCGACTAATAATGTTGATTTCGACAAAATCTAGAAATATTTTTCTCGTTAATAACTTAAAATTCTATTTTTATATTGTTTAACTGACAATCTTTTTAATGAAACTTTTAACATTTAAGTCTATCGAACTATGCTTTATTCCCCCAATTTACTGTGATTTTTGGTTTATGTACAATACTAATTGTATTTAATTATTTGGAAATGGTTAGTAATGGTAATTTTGATAAATTACTAATCTCGTAAAATGTAATAAATATAGAACTTAAATCAAATAAAAAAGGAGCAAAGTTAATGACCAAGAGTAAATTGAAGGCATTTAAGGTGATGACTACTGCAGCTGTAACATCTTTACTTCTTTCATCATTTACAGTTTTTGCGGAAACGAATGAAACCTCAAACGAGTCACTATTTACCAACTCAGTATTGGAGACTAGTTTGTTAGAGAACCAACAGACTGATCAAGAGAAGGTGACATTAGAGCAAGCCCACAAGCCAGTTGATTCTCAATATGCTCCTAACGATTCTGTACGAGTGATTGTGGAAATGACAGGAGAACCTGTACACAGTGCTAAAGGAAATGAGGCTGAAAAGAAAAAATTAAAGCAAGCTCAAAAATCATTGATCCAAGAGATGAAAGAAACGAAAAAGTGGAATGTGAAAGAGCGACATCACTTTGTGACAGGTTTGAATGGCTTCAGTATGGATACACAGTTTAAAAATATCAAAGAAATCGAAAAATTACCTGGAGTGGCTCGTGTACATATTGCACAAACCTATCAACAAACGATGAGCTCTAGCCAATCCATCGTACAAGCGAAAAAAGTATGGGAAGAGTTAGGGTACCATGGTGAGGGGATGGTGGTTGCTGTTGTCGATACCGGAGTGGACTATCGCCATCAAGATCTAACCTTGTCTGACAAAGGAAAAGAGAAAGCCAAGTGGTCTTCTGCCACTATAGAAGCTAAATTAGCTGAAACAGCTGTTGATGATCGCTGGTATACAGATAAAGTACCAACTGGTTACGATTGGGCTGACCGAGATCAAGATGTTCTCCCTCATGCTACCTCACATGGAATGCATGTAGCAGGAACGATTGGAGCCAATGGAACCGATGAAATAGACAGGGTAAAAGGGATTGCACCTGATGTACAGATCCTAGCGGAAAAAGTCTTTTCCGATTATTATGGAGGGGCATTTGCAGATGATATCATAGCCGGAATCAATCACGCGGTAGAAATGGATGCCGATGTCATCAACATGAGCTTAGGAACTGACGGTGCTTTTGTGGATGAAGAAGATCCAATCCAAAAAGCAGTTCGTACTGCTACAGAGAATGGAGTATTAGTGGTTGCAGCAGGTGGAAACGCATACTACAGTACTAGAAGTGGATCAACCGCATATTCTCATGCACCATATGCTCAGAATCCTGATATTGGAGTAGTAGGAGCACCTGGTTCAAGTCCATTTGCTTTACAAGTAGCTTCTTATGAAAATGATAAAGTCCATATGGACACACTTACTCTTCCAGATGGGAAACCACTTATTTACAAACGCCATGCAGGTTATGTTCAAATGGCAAATGTATTTGCTCCAGGTGAAGAGATTGAGTTAGTTTATGTAGGTTATGGTAGTACCCAGGATTTCGCTGGAAAAGATGTAAAGGACAAAATCGTGGTTGCAGAACAACAATGGGCGGGTAGTGAACAATACATACAATCTCCTACTCAAAAGAATGGAGCAAAAGGAGTAATAATGGTACCTTTAGCTACACTAGGAAATTATGCCAAATTACTTTTTTCTCCTTATGGCAACATTCCAGGAGTTAGTACTGGGATTGCTGAAGGAAAGGACTTAATTCAACGTTTGAAAAATGGTGAAAAGATTAAGGTTAAAGTGGGTAAGGGAACCTTAATCGATAATAATACCAAGGGGACCATGTCTGGTTTCTCATCATATGGAGCACCGCATACCCTTGATTTTAAGCCTGAAATCACCGCACCTGGTGGTAAGATTTATTCTACTGTCATGGATAACAAATATGAAATATATAGCGGAACTTCGATGGCTTCGCCACATGTAGCGGGTGCAGGAGCCCTAGTGTTACAGTCGCTTTATGAAAAAGGCGTGACAAGAGGTTCAGATGCTATTTATCGGGCGAAAACAGCTTTGATGAATACAGCTCAAATCTTAATGGACCCTACAAAAGAAAGTAACATTCCATATTCTCCACGTAAACAAGGTTCAGGGATGATGCAGATTGCTAATGCACTAAAAACACCTGTATTAGTCAAAGATAAGTTTGCTAATCCAGAAAATGCAGCTGCTGTGGAGTTAAAAGAGATTAAGCAAGATAAAGTGAAATTTATGCTGGAGGTAGAGGCGTTAGCGGGTAAATCTACCCCAGAAGAGATTACTTATGATGTCTACCTAGACCTTTTAACAGATGATACCGAGCAGAAAGACCTAGATTTAAATCGCGATGGGAAAATTGAAAAGACGATGGAAGTGCTAAAGCTAACAAGTAACCGGATCGAAGGAGCAGCAGCGAAGATCAACGGAAAAGATTTTAGCCATACAACACCTGCCACCTTTACCGTAAAAAAAGGTCATCTTCAAGATTTAGAAGTGGATATTAAACTTCCAGATGGATTGAAGAAAAATATATTTGTTGAGGGATTTGTTCGCTTTGTTCCGAAAAATGGAGATCAAGCTTCGATTCCGTCATTAACCATTCCGTATATGGGCTTTTATGGTGACTGGGATCAACCTCAGAACTTAGATGCACCGATGTGGGACAAAAATGCATTTTTACAAGAAACAGCTCTATTTCCTTACTATGGTCAGAAAAACTGGCTTGGCAAACCACCTGTAGCACTTGGGTATGATAAAGCGGACAAAACATTCTCAGAAGAAAGAATGGCCATCTCTCCACATGCTGCGAATCAAGGTGTTTATTCGCAGTTTACCACCTTGCGGAATGTAAAAAAGGTGGACATGTACGTTGAAGATGCATCAGGTAATCGAGTTCGTTATCTTGGAGATTACAGTGATTTTACTGGAACAGGAGAACCGTGGAAATTCAGAAAAAATATAATGTCAAATGGCGAGTTCACTTGGGGTGGGTATATCTGGAATTTGAAATCAGATGATGGAAAATATGTTCCAGACGGAAAGTATCAATTTATTATGGAGAGCACATTAGATTATGAAGGAGCACGTCCACAAAAGACTAAGCTTCCGATTAATATAGATTCTGTTGCACCAAAAGTAGAAAATATTCAAGTCAACAAAACACCAGAAAATAAGTATTTGATTACTTGGGACATGATGGATAATGCAGGGGGAAGTGGCTTAACAAAATCGATGGTTTATGTCAATGGCAGTGCTAAATATATTACTGCAACACAAACGTCCTTGCTAGTAAATACTGAACCGAAAAGTGTAATCGTAGTACCATTTGACTGGGCTGGTAATGTCACTTATGAAGTATACGGAGAACGCTCGTATATAGATCAGTGGTTATTCCTTTCAGCGTGGGATGTATGGGGTAGACCAATAACGCAACAGGAGCCAGGTCATATTTTGGCAATTGGCAT
>NZ_NPDD01000154.1 GCF_002272245.1 Bacillus sp. 7884-1
ACCTAGTGGGAAATATAAAGTGATCGCTGAGATAGAAGAAATTGGAACGGGCCTAAAGATCTCAACAACTCCACGTTATATGACGGTGGTACAACCTTAAAAAACGGAACCATAAGATAAAACCTTAATCCTTTATGATGATAAGAAGGGTTGAGGTTTTATCATGGAAGCAAGGGGACGGTTCTTCTGCTCCCTATCCCCAAAACTTATTATTTTTCAGTATTGCGAATTTTATAGATTCGCTACAGATGAAGCTGACCCTTGCAAAAGGGTTGGCTATTTTTTTTGCACAGGATCAAGGAATGTAAGTGCCATTCGGCCATTAATATTCTATTTCTACATCATGCATACATGTCCAAAACACCATATTCGCTTCTAGTTCTTTTTGCATATTTTAATCACCTGATTTTATTGAGAAATCATAAAATTCTATTAATTATGTTTATTTCCCCCTATTTTATGACAAAATATCCCACTAAAAATATCGATTTCGCCAAAATACGGATATGTTTTTCCTTATAATAACTTAAAATTCTACATTAAATGACAATCTTTTTGGTGAAACTTCTAACATATAAGTCTATCGAACTATGCTTTAATCCCCCAATTTACTGTATTTTATCGTGCATGTACAATTTGAATAATATTAAATTACTCATTAGGGTTAGCAATAAGAGTAAAGTTATTATTTCTATAATTTTATTAAATTCCTAATCTATTAATTGTGGTGATATAAATATAAAACTTAAAAATCAAATAAAAAAGGAGCAATGTAAATGAACAAGAGTAAATTAAAGGCATTTAAAGTCATGACGACTGCAGCTGTAACATCCTTACTTCTTTCATCATTCACAGTTTTTGCAGAAACGAATGAGTCAGAAGTTTTAGAAAATATTGTGGAACAAGGCAGGAATTTATTTTTTGATCAGGACAAGTTAGAGCCTGTAAGTAATGATTTATATAACAAAGACATTAATAAAGAAGGTTCGATAAAAGCCTATAAACCAAATGATGTTGTTCGTCTAATCGTACAAGTGGAACAACCAACAGATGTGGACAATACATCTAAAAATAAAAAATCATTAATGAAGCAAAAGCAAGACAAAGTCATCGAGCAAATCGCTAACACGAAAACATCTAAATCCAATGCGTCTACTAAAGTGAAACACCGTTATTTTGAAGGGTTTAACGGATTCAGTGTCGAAACAGAGTTCCAAAATTTGAAGGATATCCAATCTATTCCAGGTGTTACGCATGTTCATGTTGCTAGAACATTCGAGGAAACCATGGGAGCAAGTAAAGAATTAGTACAAGCTCAAAAAGTTTGGGAACAATATGGTTATAAAGGTGAAGGCTTGGTAGTGGCAGTCGTTGATTCCGGAATTGATTATACGCACAAGGATATGAAGCTAACGGATGCAGCAAAAGCGAAAGAAAAATGGACTCAAGATCAAATGAATCAAAAAATGGAAGAGACAGATGTAAACGAAATTTGGTATTCCGATAAAGTCCCAACAGGCTATGATTGGGCAGATAACGATACGAATGTCATTCCTGGAGCAACAGGTAGTGCGCATGGTACTCACGTTGCTGGTACAATTGGTGCAGGTGGAGACGAAACGAATGGTGGAGTTGAAGGTATTGCACCAGGTGTTCAATTATTAGCTGAGAAGGTATTTGCAGATGGTCGCGGTGGTGCCTATGAAGATGATATTATTGCAGGTATTGAGCATGCCGTCACAATGGGTGCAGATGTTATCAACATGAGTTTAGGTGTAGATGCAGGCTATGTAGATGAAGAATTTGATCCGATTCAAAAGGCCATCCGAGTTGCGACAGAACAGGGTACCCTAGTTGTCGTTGCAGCCGGTAATTCTTCCTACAGTACGAAAAATAATATCGTTATGTCTTCATTAAGACCATATGCAGAAAATCCTGATATCGGAACGGTTGGTGCACCGGGTGTAAGTCCATATGCTCTATCGGTTGCTTCCTATGAAAATTCTAAACTTCATGTACATAAACTAGATGAAGGAAATGGTATATCGCTCCCTTTCAAGGATCAAACGCAATACCCAGCATCCTATAATTTTAAACTTTCTAAGGTTCTTTCACCAGATGTTAGCTATGATATGGTATACGTAGGGGAAGGAAAGAATGCAACTGATTTTCCTATTGGAAAAACTAACTACATTGCTGTAGCAAAAATGTTAAATGCATATGGTGATCATTCATCCCTTCAGAGGACAGCTAAGGCTGCAGGAGCAAGTGCATTAATTATAATACCGGCTGCTGTTTTACCAGATTATCCTAATTTACAATTTAGCGTAGCTCCGAATATGGCACGAGCTGCCACAACAGGTAAAGCTGTAGGTGAAGCATTACTGAATAAAATGAGTAGTCTGCCGAGTGGTCAGTACTTAAGCATGAAATTTACAGGCGCTACACTGGTAGATAGCCCAACGAAAGACAATATGTCCCATTTTTCATCTATTGGTTCACCTAGTACATTAGATTTTAAACCAGAGATTTCGGCTCCTGGTGGAAATATTTATTCCACTATGCCGGGAAATAATTATGAAGTGCTGAGTGGGACATCCATGGCAACTCCTCATGTTGCAGGCGGTTCAGCATTGTTATTGCAGGCACTTTATCAAAAAGGATTAACACATTCAGAAGATACCGTTTTAAAGGCTAAACTTGCTTTAATGAATACAGCTAATGTGGTCATGGATCCAAGAACGAATGGAGAAGTTCCATATTCACCACGTGTACAAGGGTCAGGGGTAATGAAAATTCAAAATGCCATTAACACACCTGTCATTGTGACAAGTCAAAACACGCCTTTAGAACAGGCAGGAGCGGTTGCTTTAAAGGAAATAGGTCAAAATACAAGCTTTAAATTAAGCATGGAAGCATTCGACGTTCCTAAGGGTAAAAATAATAGTGATGACATTGAATACAATGTGTATGTTGATGTACTAAAAGACAAGACTGAAACGAAGGAATTTGACTTAGATGCTGATGGGGTATTGGATTCAAAAGAGTATTTAACATTAACTAGTGAACGTATCGAGGGTGCAACTGTCACTGTAAATGATGATACAGTAACAGATAAAACAGGAGCACTAGTTAAAATCAAACCAGGTCAAACAAAAATGCTAACTGTTAATGTAATGTTACCAGAGTCCTTAAAGAAAAATAGTTTTGTAGAAGGATTTGTTCGTCTAGTTCCAGTAGCTAAAGACCAAGAAAAGGCAGTACAATTAACAGTTCCTTATATGGGCTTCTATGGAAAATGGGATGAACCGCGAAATATAGACGCACCTGCATGGAAGAAAGATGCATTTGTAGGATATACTGCACTTTGGGATGATAATTCAGAAAGATACCCATTGGGATTTGACCCGAAGACTAATAGATTCCATCTTAACCGTATTGCCTACTCGCCAAACTATATGACCCATGGTATCATGGCTTCATTCCAAGCCTTACGTAATTTAGAAAAAGTTGAAATGTATATTGAAGATCAATCTGGAAATCTTGTTAAAAATTTAGGTGATTTTAGTGAATATACTGGGACACCATGGAAATTCAGAAAAAATGTAATGGCATTTAGTGATAATATGTATGGTGGATATCAATGGGATATGAAAGACATGTCCGGACAAAATGTACCTGACGGTGTATACCAATATGTTATAAAAACAACATTAGAGTATGAAAACGCACGCCCACAAGTGGTTAAAATGCCAATGACGGTAGATTCCATCGCTCCGACCGTTTCAGATATTACCATAACGCCAAAGAATGGAAAATATGAAGTTTCCTTCAATGCCCAAGATAATGCAAGTGACTTTCATTCTGCCGTTGTTTATGTAAATGGACAATATTATGCACCAGCAGACGGGGTAAAATCTTTACTTGTCAATACAGAGCCGAAAGGTATGGTCATATTAGCGGTTGATTATGCAGGAAATATGTCTTGGAATACGTGGGGAGATCAAAGCTATAATAAACAAAGTATGGCTGTTCAAACGATCCATGTTTATCCTGATACAAATATTAACAATAGCAAACCAGCAAAAATTTCTGCATGGGGTTATACTAGAGTAGACTGGAAGTTTAATGTTAAAGATGCAAATGGTAAGATTGTTGATTCGTTTGAAGTAAAAAATGAACATACAATACAAACACAATGGGTACCTAAAACGGACCTTCCAAATGGTACGTATTCTATCACAGCAGATGTAGTTACAAAAGACGGTTTTAAAGTAACAACAACACCTAAACAAGTAACAGTTCTACAACAACCTTAAATAATTAAACTTAGATTAATTAAAAAGCTATCCTTCCTATTTAATTTAGGAATTGGATAGCTTTTTTTTGGTTATAATGCTGTTTATTATTTATAAGGACTCTTTGAATCCTTACACCTTTCCCTCTCCTTTTTTATTTAATATTAAACTTGCAATTATGTATTTACTTTATAAACACTATTATAAAGTGATTTTTTTAGTAGAGTTATTCATCTCGAAAACCCATTTTACTTAATTCAAAACAAAAATATTATATTGGTAAAATTTACAGTTACACTATTCAACTATTATAATATTGGATAATTCGTGGATTTACCCCAAATTTCATTTACGTCAAAACCCAATTATTAAAACACAGAGATGGGATTTCATAAAAATTTAAGCGATAAAATACTCCATTTTTTATATCAAAATCATTAAAATCCCCCAATTTACTATAATAATATCTCAAAGTACAATAAAACAAATAGAGATATTTGTTGAAATATTTTAAAAAGAAAGACAAATTATGTCATTTCAGGGGGAAAGTCAATTGGGGAAAAATAAGATTAAAAAGATTTTTGCAACTGCAACAATGAGTTGTATATTGATGTCTTCAGTCATACCTTTTAATGTTTTAGCTGAAAACCCAGTCCAAAACATCACTCAAGGTACGATTCCTAGTAAAGCTCATACGGGGACATATACGCTAACCCCAGAGCAGCTTGAAGCAATGAACAAAATTAGCACAGAGAGTGAAGTGAAAATTTCACCAAAAATCAACGTTCACAGTGCTGATCCAGTTCGAGTCATTGTTGAATTTAAACAAGCTCCAGCAAAAGTAGCGGTAGTTCAGCAGCAAATAGCAGGTAACGAGATTTCATTGACAGACGCTGCTAAAAAGGTTAAAGATTCTCATAAAAAGTTTAAAGATTATGTTCAAGGATTGGGGAAACAAAAAGAAGAAAGTAGTGTCATCACCACGTCTACTCCTGCTTCACAACCAGAAATTAAGATTACTAGAGAATACCAGCACTCGTTTAACGGAGTAGCGATGACACTCCCAGGAACAGATGTGGAAAAACTTTTAGAATCAGGCTTAGTCAGCAGTATTTATGAAGATCGAGTTGTGAAGCTTGATCCAAAAGAATTAAATGGTTCCTATACAGATAATTTGTCAGCTGGAAACCAGCAAGTAAAATCTGCTACAGCCTCAATCCAGCAGCAAAGTGTTTCCGAGCAAAATACTTCTACAAATACTTTGAAAGAGAATTATATTCCTCTTCCAGGTATTGAAGATTTGCATAATGATAGTGTTACGGGTGAGGGAATTAAGGTCGGCGTTCTAGATACGGGGATTGATTACAACCATCCAGATTTAACGAAAGCATATAAAGGATATCGTAAAAAAGATGGAGAAGATGCAAAGACTATTGATCCGACAACTGTAAAAGGTTGGGATTTTGTCGATAGAGATGCTGATCCTATGGAAACGACGTATCAAGATTGGGTAAATGCAGGAAAGCCGGAGTATCCTGGTCATTCATATTATACGTCTCACGGTACCCACGTATCCGGAACGATTGCAGGTCAAGGGGAAAATAGTGTTGATAATCCGTCTTTAGGTGTAGCGCCTGATGTTGATTTATATAGTTACCGTGTGTTAGGTCCATTTGGTAGCGGATATTCAAGCGACATTATTGCTGGTATCGATAAGGCTGTAAAAGATGGAATGGACGTAATTAACTTGTCATTGGGAGTTGCTGTAAACGACCCGTTAATTGCAGAATCCATTGCCATTAATAATGCTACACTTGCTGGTGTGACATGTACAGTATCAGCAGGTAACGCAGGTCCAGGTGAGAAAACTCTTGGTTCTCCAGGAACAGCAGCGTTTGCTATTACTGTTGGAGCAAGTGACTTCCCGATGGGCATTCCAACAGCATCGGCGACCGTTGGCAGTGAAACGTTCAACAACATGAAGCTGTTAGGTAAAGGTTTTAATGATCATTTAGAAACTTTGGTAAACCAATCGTATCCTATCGTCTATGTTGGTTTAGGTGGGGAGAACGATTTTAAAGATGCTAATGGTCAACCAATTGACTTAACAGGAAAAGTAGCATTAATTCAGCGTGGATCGTACGCGTTAGCAGAAAAGGTGGTCAATGCTAAAAAAGCGGGAGCCGCCGCTGTGATTATGTATAACAATGTCGATGGCGAAATCGACAGTTATCTTGCTAATGAAACCAATTTCATCCCTGCTTTCCGTTTAACGAAAGCAGATGGAGAGCGTTTAAAAGCAGCAGCAAGTTCTGGAATTACTTTTACTAGTGTAGGTTCAGTTGTGACAGAAGGAAATCATCTAGCGGGCTTCAGCTCAAGAGGACCTGCAACGAAAAACTATGACATTAAACCTGATGTAATAGCACCTGGTGTATCTGTTCATTCTACTTACCCGGAATACATTCATAGTCCTGAAGACGGAATCGACTATTCGTCAGCATATGCACGTATTTCTGGAACGTCGATGGCATCGCCTCATGTAGCCGGTATTGCTGCTCTTATTTTACAAGCACATCCAGACTATACTCCGTTTGATGTGAAAGCGGCGTTAATGAATACATCAGATAAATTATCTGGCGATTATTCTGTATATGAAGTAGGAGCAGGATTAGTCGATGTAAAAGAAGCCGTTCATGCAGATGTATCTGTTAAAGTTATGGACAAGACGCAAAATAAAGATCAAAACGGCAGCCTTGTTACGATTGACGAGGAAACAGGATCAATTGCTTATGGTACGGTTTATAGAAAAGAAAACGAAACGAATGAAGACAGTCGTAAAATGGTTATTAAAAATAAAGGAACCGAGCAAAAAGCATTTGATATCAGTTATGAATATTCAAAGGCTAAAAGTGGCGTTCTTGACGCAGAGTCCAATAAGGTAGAAATGACGACATCTGCACAGTCGATTACTGTTGAACCGGGACAATCGGCTGATTTAACAGCGACGATTCGTGTTCCAGGAACTGCAAAAACGGGCAGATACGAAGGTTATGTGAATATTGTCAATCATGCAAATTCAAAAGAAAGCTATCGTGTGCCATTCGCTGTTCGTGCAGTTGATAAAGGGATTGGAGAAATTGAAACGGATAATCCAGCCATCAGCAACGTGTTATGGGATCCTGCACATCCATTTATGGCCGGTCCTAATAGATATTTGAAATTCAAATTAAATAGCCCGATGAAAAATGTTCGAGTGATTATCTATGACAAAGACGGTCATGCACTAGGAAGCACAAGTCCAGGTCCTATCAATGCTGCAACAGCACCGGTAGACCAAGATTTATTTTTATCCTATGGTGCTCGTTACTATCCGTTTATTGGAGATCCAAAAGATGAGATAACGGATATTAACCTACCACAATCAGTATTAGCAGAAGGTCAATATACACTGAAGCTTAGAGCAGTAGATGTAGAAGGTAGTATATCATACGAGAAATCGCAAGCGTTTGTTATTGACAATACTTTACCTAAACTTACCTTTAAAGATAAAGCTCCAGGTAAGGTGTATGAGTTAAAAGATTCAGACTTTACACAAGAAACACTTAACGGAAATGCTTATAACGCATTTTGGGTTCATGCAAATCTATATGATGAAGGTACAAATCTATTAGCACCACTTGGCATTACACAGTCTTCGAACACACTTTGGTATTATCATAATCAGAAAGTAGTCCCGACTGGAGATTTTCCTGTTGAAGCAAACGGAGATGTGAAATTTGGTATTGAGAAGGAAGACATTGAGAATGGGCCGGCAACCGTTATTTTATTCCCAATGGATAAGGCTACAAACGCCCATTTATTAAATGAATTCTATCCTTATGCCTTTGTTAAGGAAGGTACTCCTTATGTAGTGCCTACCTACGATAAAGAAAAAGTGTATAAAAACGATACGTTAACAATGACATTAAGTTTGAACAATGTTGAAAAGCTGATGTCTGGAACGAATGACGTTGGATTCTACAAGAACTTTGAATTTGTAGATGTAAAAGTAAATAAAGAGTTCCAAGACTATGCCGAGAAAAACGGTTTGACAGTAACAGTTGACGAACCAGTCGTGAAACAACATCCAATTTATTCCTGGTCTAAAAATACCGTTAATGCAGGAGCTCATATTAGCGGCGATGGATTCGAAGGAATTAATGGCGACATCGATTTCCTAGATGTAACGTTCAAGCTAGTAGACGATCATTTTTTCATTCTTGCGGATACAATGGACGGTGAAGAAAATACGAAAGACTTCAGCTACACGAAGTTTGGAGAGTCTGAACCAACAAAAATGACTCTGTTCAACCAAATTGACAGCTACAAAATTATACCGAAGCATTCGTATGTAGTTTCATATATGCGTCTTCAGGGATTAAACGGTCAATGGAGTAAAGATTTATCGAAAGTTGGAGCAACAGTATACGCGCAAAGTTCTAACGGAGAGAAATACCCAGGAACAGTTGATAAATACGGTTATATCGAAGTGTATGATATTCCTCTTTCAAACGATCCATATGATATTGTAGTGGAAGCTCCTGGACATTTAAAGAGCATACAAAAAGTGACACTAGGTGCAAAAACGACCTGGGGCGAGGAAATTGGTCAGTATTTATACACTACATCTAAGCAACCAGTCTCTGCTGCAGGTGATGTAAATGGTGATGGTGTTATTGATGTTCTAGACGTTAAGAAAGTAGCTAATAAAATTGGAATGCAAGATACAGAGACGTTCAAAATTGAAGATTTGAACCAAGACGGCATTGTCAATGTAACGGATATGATGTTTATTGTTCAGAATTTGTACAAAGCAAACGCTGATGCAACCGTTAAGCCGAAAGAACAAGTTGCCGGTAAGTACAGTACACATTACTTCAATGAATTAGGAATTGCATCGACCGTTAACACGTTGAAAAATGCTACTATATCTAAAAATACGGCCGCTCTTAGCTGGATTGCAGCTGTCAATGCAACGGAAGTAAAAATTGAGCAATCAAGCGATAATGGCATTACATGGAGCGCTGCAACAACAGAGAAACCAGTTACAGTAGCATCTAGCAGTGCAGTAGTGACAGGATTGTCAGCTAATACTACCTACAAGTTAAGAGTGAAAGTAACAGGTGGATTGAACGTGGGTATATCTAACGTTGTTACTGTAATAGCAGCAGATCCATTGCTTCCTGCTAAAAAGTAAAAGGACAACAATTAAAACCGCAATCAACACTGGCGGACAAAAAGTGAATAATCTAAGGTAATGAAAAGTGCTGCTCTTTGAAAGAGTAGCACTTTTATTTATGGGCTTATGAAATGATACCAATGAGAATGAGAACGTGGAAAGGATTTTATGTGATTCTTTTTTCTAATAATAATGATGGAGAATATGAACATACATTAGATTTTAAACCAGAAATTTCTGCTCCTGGTTGAAGTATTTATTCAACTGTACAAGGAATGATTATGAAGTTATGAGCGGTACAATTCGATTAGAAAAAGCTATCCTTCTATTTATTTAAGGAATTTGATAGCTTTTTTCTTTTAAATCAATATGCTCTGACGATTTTTTTTGAGGATTTCTAATATTCCCCCAAATATAAAATAGCAATCTACTTCATTTATTTAACATAGCTTCCTTTTCTTAGTCGACATAATTCGCAAATTACCTAAAATTCTATCATTTATTAGCAAAAAACCCAATTATTTATTTTTTCGGGAAGAAAAACGTCGATTCGAAAAGGTTGTTTTCCCCCAATGTACGATTTATATAAATGCTATTATAATATAATTATATTTAAGTATTTAGAAAATTATTAATACTTTAATATTTTCGAAAGTAGGGGCAAGTAGATCATCTATTAAATTGCTCATAGTTTTATATATTAAAAGGAGGGTTAATATGAGTAAGAGAATGAGACAAAAAAAGAGAATGGTATCCATCTTAGTGTTGATTGCAATGCTTTTAAACTTTGCACTT
>NZ_NPDD01000155.1 GCF_002272245.1 Bacillus sp. 7884-1
TAAGCTTACGGGAGCAGATATTGCCCAAAAAATCCATGTAGAACAAAAAGATTTACGCAAATCTAGCAACATTCAGGTCATTGTTCAGTTTAAAACGGATCCAGCTAAAATCCAAATCATTAAAGATTCCCTTGAAAAGGGTGGGGCAACAGCGGATGCGAAAACCTTTGCGTCTGAATTGGTCGCAGCCGAACAAAACGTGAAAGATTCTCACCAAACCTTTCAATCCTTTGTAAATAAGCAGCCGAAAACACAAATCGTCGGCGGAAAACAAGTCGAAACGAAAATCAACATCACACGAACATACACAGCCGCCTTTAATGGAGTAGCGTTATCGCTTCCCGGAAATCAAGTGGCAAAGTTAGCAGAAAACCCTGAAGTCGCTTCCATTTGGCCAGTAGTGGAGTTTACGGCATCGGAGTCAGGAAGCACATCCCAGACATCTGAACCGGGTTCTGTCGGAAAGCCAACGGGTGGTCTGACCTTAATGGGAGTCGATAAACTTCAAGCGGAGGGGCACACGGGAATTATTAAAACAGGTCCTCGCGCGGGTCAAAAAGTAAAAGTCGGTGTATTAGATACGGGAATTGACTATAATCATCCAGACCTTTATAAGGTGACACATGATGAAAATGGGAATCTTTATGAAGGGCATGACTTTGCTAACCCTACGCTGGATTCGCAAGGAAATGTCATTTTAAATGATGACCATGACCCAATGGAAACGATTTATCCGGACTGGGTGAAAGCGAGGGCTAATACAAATCCAAGTCCTGTCGATGTACCGGCTTCATCAGATTACAAACACTATATCACCTCTCACGGAACGCATGTTGCGGGGACGATTGCCGCCAACACAACGAATACTAACGGCGTGTTTTCAGCAAATGGAATGGCACCAGATGTAGCGCTTCATGGATATCGTGTATTAGGCCCAGGCGGATCCGGTTTATCCGAATCCGTATTAAAAGGAATTGACCAAGCCGTAATCGATAAGATGGATGTTATCAATCTTTCTTTAGGGGCAAATCATAACGACCCATTTTACCCAACAAGTATTGCGATTAACAACGCTACTTTAGCGGGTGTGGTATGTTCGATTTCAGCAGGTAACAGCGGTCCAGGCGTCGCAACCGTCGGTTCACCAGGAACGTCGCCACTAGGGATTACGGTTGGGGCAAGTAGTATACCGGAAGAAATCCCTGTGATGACGATTAAAAACGGAGATTCTTCCTACCAAGCTCGTTTATTCGGTAAAAGTTTTGCCGATGCCGATGATGCGCTAAAAGGACAAACCTTACCAATCGTAGATGTTGGTTTAGGTAGTGCAACGGATTTCCAAGAAAAAGATGTAAAAGGGAAGGTCGTACTTGTCCATCGCGGTGGAGAGTTTTTGCAAACGAAAATGGCGAATGCTCATCATGCAGGCGTAAAAGCGATGATCATTTGGGATAATCAAGACGATGCGGAAACACAAGGATATATCCCGAACTTCTTAGGTGTAAAGCAAGATAATGTGTATTCGATTTCCTTGACGCAAGCACAGGGTCAAGCACTATCGAGCGCGATTAAAGCAGATCCAAACACAGCGACTGTTACATTCCCAATGACTCTTGATGCATCAATCAAGAAAGCTGGCGATGAACTAGCAAGCTTCAGTTCAACAGGTCCCGTAAAAGATTGGACCATTAAACCAGATGTGATCGCACCTGGTGTGGATATCATGTCAACGGCTCCTTATGATATTTGGGAACCACAAGACAAGACGGATCACAACTATCAATTTGCGTATCAATCCATGTCAGGTACGTCGATGGCGGCACCTCATGTAGCAGGCGCAATCGCACTTGTACTTGCGGCTCATCCAGATTACACGCCAGCAGACGTGAAAACGGCTTTAATGAATACGGCGAAAGATGTGAATACAGATTCGAAAACGTATAGCGTCTATCAAGTCGGTGCAGGTCGTATTGATCCTGAGAGAGCGATTAAATCGGATGTGAAAGTCCAAGTATTAGACAAAGCAACGACGGTTGAAGCAGTGGATGGATCAAATGTGTTAACACAAATTGATCAAATCACTGGAAGTATGTTCTTTGGTTTTAAAGGTCGTGGTTCCGGTGCGACAAACGGTACAGATGATGTCGTTTCGTCGAAAGACTTCAACCTTGTCAACACGGGGAATAGCAATAAAACCTTTAAGGTGAGCACCCAATTCCTTACAACGAAATTTGCGCAATCGAATAAAGTAGGGCCTGGAACTGGAAATGATGTGAAAGTTGATTTTTCAGTCGGTGGTTCAAACGTCACATCGATTCAAGTAGGCGGAAATAGCACAGCGAAAACAACGGCGACTATCACCGTTCCTTCCAATGCATTAGACGGAACCTACGAAGGCTATATCAATGTTGTCAATGCGGCGGATGCAAGCGAAACGTATCGTATTCCATTTACGATTACGGTAGCAGAAAAAGGAATTGATACGTTTAAAGTCGTCATCAAAGCAGCGCCAGTGGGTAGTCTATCAGCCTATACCTTCACAGTAAATAACGAAATGGAAAACTTCTATATTGCCTTAAAAGACAAAGATGGAAACTATATCGGGATTGCGAACACGTTGGTAAACGGTAGCAACTTTACCCCAGGTGTCCACTACGGTCCTTTGGTAACGCTTTTCAATGGATTTTATCTTCCGTTTACGAAAAGCTATGAAGGATCGTATGACCCGTCCGGAATCTCAAAACAAGTAGCCGTTTTACAAGAAGGTTCTTACTCTCTTGAGATGATTGCGACGGACAAAGAGGGAAAACGATATACAGCAGAAGACACAGTCTATGTTGACGGTACACCGCCAACGATGACGATGGACAATGATTCAAAGCAAGGTATTTATGAAATTGATACGGCAGGGTACATGCCAGGTCAAGAAATTAAAGGGTATTATGGTACGGTCTATGATTCGAACATTGATGTCATGAAAAATAATGGCGAAACGTCCGTTCCAAGTCCGAAAGACGGGGTAACACCAGTCCCTGTTGACCAAGGATTGAACACAGTATTCGGTTACCAAGATAGTATGTATCCAACTGTCATCTTCAATACAGATGAGAAAGGTCGCTTCCATTTTGGTGTCACAGCTGAGGATGTAGCGAACAAATTGGGTAGTCAATTTATTATTAATCCAGTCGACTATTCAGGTGAAGAAGAATATGATACGAAACAACAGACGTATTATTTCATCAAAAAGGGTAATCCATATGTCACGTTAACCTTATCAAATGGGGTAGATGCAGGCCCAGGAAATGAAGATAAAGTGGTTGTCGATGCAAATAAACCATTCAAAACGACGATTGCCACACATTATGGAATCGGCATGACAGGTGGAACTATTACGCTCAATGATGCAAAAGTGTATACATTTAGCAATATCCGACTAACCGATGAATATAAAGATTATCTCATCAGTAAAGGGATGTCCCAAAATGATGTGGACCGTGCTCTAACGGTCAGTCAACCATATGCTCATCCGGTTTATCAAGTCGGTAAAAACATAGATGTAACCATCTCTGGAATTGGTGCAGAAGCTGCGCTAGACCATGATATGAATATTATCGAAGCAGATGTTACGTATGTGAGCCCTGACCCAATTACAGGTCCACATGAATTCCCGTTTTTAAAAGCGAATTTAACCTTGTCAGGTGCGGATACCCAAGTAGCATGGTTCCCAACGAATACACCTTATGTTCGTCAGCACAGCTCTCTACTTCGTGGTCGTCTGGCGGCAGAATCTTTCGCAAAAAACAACATAAACAATAACTATCCTCAATTCACAGTGAATTCAGGAGCGAAGGTAACGGTAACAGACGACAAGGGGAGCAGTTTTACAACGGACAACCCTACATCGTATAATAATACAATAGCCTATGCGTTTATCAACCCTTATTATGCCGTGACGATGGATCTAAGTGATCAACCATATTCGGTTGAAGCAAGTGTTCCAGGACATTTCAAGGGATACGCCAAAACACCTGTCATTGGTGAAAACAAATATGGTTACAATTCAGGTACCGTCAAAGATATTCCAGGTCTTTTCCCGATTCTATTAGGTGGAGATGTCAATGGCGATAACGTCATCGATATGAACGACTTAACGGCTGAAGTGAGTGCCTATACGACTTATAAAGCACAGGTAGGTACGCAAGGGAAAAAAGACTGGTTAAATGTTCCAGCAAACCGAAATTACGATATCTATTGGATTCCGACCGTAAATCCAGGCGGTTGGGGAATCGATTACAATGATTTCTATTTCATCTTCAAAAACTTTGGTAAACAGAATCAAAATGCCATCGATGCGGGAGTAACAGTCGCAGAACCACAGTTGACGCTTACAGCGGACACGACGGTGAATGGTGTGTTATTAAAAGCTGGAGATGGTGTAAAAGAAGTCATGGCGGCTCTTAATTTTGCAGGTCCGGCACAAACAACATTTGAAACAGCGATTCCGAAGTTAGAGGATTTAAAAAATGGTTCAACCATCTCCATCGTTCCAGTTAGTAATGTATTCGTGGATGATACGGTATGGAGAAAGGCGATTACACAAGTCATGCTAGGTTCGACAGATGTAACAAGTAGCGTGACGATCACACCAGCTTATCAGTCTGCTGATCCACTTGGACAAGCGCTGACAATGCCTTCTAAAATTACGTTACCTGGTTCTTTATTCACGGCGGGTGCGAATTACACCGTGACGATTAAGGCGACTGGTTATCAAAATGTCACAAAAACCTTTACGGTGTCAGCGGTACCCATTCCGACTCCTACGATTCCAATGTTAACTGACCCGGCAAACGCGCATATAGGTAAGGATTTAACGTTTACCTTCCCAGAGGATGCAAATTGGCGTCAAGGGATTAACAACATTCAAGTGAAAACGGTGAACTCCGGACTTGTGGACGTTCCGCAACAATATTACGATATCAGCGTACCAGGACAAATTACCTTTAAGGCGGATTTATTTAAGACAGATGCATCTCCTGTTGGTCCTACATCAGTGATCAAGCCTGGTGGAGCCAACTGGTTACCTCAGTTGTATCAGTTTAATATCAGCTCAACGGGTGCAGATCAAACGATTTACCCAACTAAATCCGTTGGTGTGGATTCGATTGGAAGTCCTGGACAAGCAGTTGGATATGGTATTACATTTGATACGCAAGGTGGTGCGCCAGTTAGCCCGTTAGCGGTTGGATTCAACCCAGCAAAAACCAGATTAAATAATAATGCTATATCGAACCAGGCAATCATTGGTGGATTTAAAAACCCTACTACAACGAGACCTGGATATGTCTTCATTGGTTGGTTTAATGATCAAGCAGGTACGAATCAGTGGCAACCATCAATTGATATCAACTCAGACCAAACGGTCTATGCAAAATGGCAAATGAATGCGACTCAAAACTATTCTCTTGTTAACGCAAACGACTCAAATGGGCCGAAATTCGACGGAAGTAATGGAGCAGTAAGCGGAACCGGTTGGGTACTTGGAGAAGGCGATTTAAACGTCACCATCCCAGACTATTTAACCAATATCCCTTGGTTAACAGAAAAGGCGAAAATTTCCAAAATCGAGACCACTTTCTATAAGATGAAGAGTGATGGCTCAACAGACACAAACGCAACGACGTATACGTTAGACCCAAGCACCTATAACTTGGCACCTGGCGCGAACCAAAACGGTATTCTTTCGTTTAAAACTGCTACGCATGATCAAGCTGTTCAAGCGGGACAAACGACATTAGGCGAAAAGTTTGCCTTTAGTGAGATGCCTTCAATAAACAATGTAGGAAATATCAAGGGGTATAAAGTTACATTGACCGCGACAACAGGCGAAACAGTGACGATTCCTGATATTAAACTTGGATACAGACGTCATATTGACCTGAACGGCGGAACATTAAAGAATCCAAATGACTTATTCCTAGCTGATATTCTTTTCAATACAAAAGCGTCAGCGCCAACGATGTCAAGGGTTCCATTGTATGTCACAAAAGGCGATCAAGCACCTGGTCCATACCTCTATTTGGACGCAGCGGGCTCAATCGACAAGAAGTCAACGATTACAGATGCTCCGATTCTTTTAACGGATAATGCCACCTACTATTTAGGTTGGATTAAAATACCACCTACCGTTTCAAAGGATACCGTTGGAAACATTGTAGGTAGCGATATTACGTTACCATTCACAGATGACGGGACATGGAAAACGAACATCAAAGAAGTGAAAATTGGTTCGAAAACATTAGTCTTAAATACGGATTACACGATGACGGATAGCAGCATCATTTTGAACCGTAACCTCTTCGCAATTGGACAAAAGGTCAATGTGACGATTGTTTCGGAAGGGTATCTAGATGTGATTGTGAGCGATCAAGTCATCGGTTATACGGTAACGTTTGAATCCAATGGTGGAGATTCTGTTCCAGCTCAAATCGTAGACAGAAGTGCGACAAAACCAACGGATCCAGTAAAAATTGGGTATAAGTTCTACGGTTGGTATAGTGATCAAGACCTTTCATCACCGTATGATTTTACAAACATTGTCACAAAACCAATCACCCTTTATGCGAAATATGCGTTAGCTGGTTCTGTTGTGACACCAGATACAACCGATAATGCTTTAGGGAACGATATGGTACTTGAGTTCAGTGATAATGACTGGGCAAAAGCCATTAGTAGTATTGCGATAAACGGTATTACGGTAGACAAAACGAAGGTCCATGTCGATACTGTTAACCGTACGATTACACTAGATAAGAGTCTGTTTTCAAGAGTAAGAGATTACACGATTCTGATCAAGGCAACGGAATATTCGAATGTGACACTTGTTCAAAAAGTGGCGAATGGATATAATGTGCATTTCGTAGTTCAAGATAATGCTCCATTTGAAGTAGAGGGCAAAATTGTAGTACGCAGAATCACAGAACCAGTTGTTTATGGTTATGATTTAACTTGGTTCGCAGATGAAGCATGTACTCTTCCTTGGGAATTCACAAACTCGATTTATTCTGCAAAAACAATTTATGGAAAATGGTCACCTACTAAATTCACTGTTATTTTTGATGGTCAAGATGGTGGCTTAGTACAGACTAAGACAGGAGATTATTCTAAAACAATTACGGCTCCAACTACACCAACAAGACCTGGTTACGCATTCCTTGGTTGGTATAAAGATACAGCAGGTAAAACGGCTTGGAATTTTGCGACAGATAAGGTTGAAGCTGATACAAGACTTTACGCAAAATGGGCAACTGGTGTAGAAAACAATGGGCATTACAACAAGGATGTCATC
Source organism: Bacillus sp. 7884-1 (assembly GCF_002272245.1). Classification (GTDB taxonomy): domain Bacteria; phylum Bacillota; class Bacilli; order Bacillales; family Cytobacillaceae; genus Neobacillus. Next base: position 7,346 of record NZ_NPDD01000155.1, read on the forward strand.
ATTACCTTTAATGAAGCAACAGCTAAATTAGATGGCAAAGATTACACAAGCGGTACGGCAGTTACTATCGAGGGTAACCACACATTAGTAGTAACTGACACATCCGGAAACGAAACAACGGTGAAATTTACCATTGATAAAACATCTCCAGTCGTAACTGGTGTAAGCAACAATGGACTTTACAAAAAAGATGTGATCATTACCTTTAATGAAGGAACGGCTACATTAGATGGGGATGATTTTACAAGTGGTAAGACCGTTACTAGCGAAGGAAGTCACACTTTAGTGGTAACCGACGCAGCTGGAAACGCAACAACCGTAAACTTTACGATTGACAAAACAGCTCCAAATGCGCCGACAGTTGATACAGTGACTTCTAAGACTACAGAAGTAACAGGTAGAGCTGAAGCAAACTCTATGATTGTTGTAAAAGAAGGTAAAGATATAATTGGAAGTGGAAAAACTGATCTAGATGGTAAGTTCACTATTTCCATTGAAAAACAAAGAAAAGGCACAAACCTTTACGTAACAGCGAAGGACATAGCTGGCAACATAAGTGCTGCTACAAAAGTCACTGTCAGCAAATAAGAAACAAAAATATCCCTGAAAATTTTCAGGGATATTTTTGTTCAAATGAAAAAGGAGTATGAATCGTCCTCCTTTCAGACTATAGATAAGTTTTTTTGAGTAAAAATTGATGATATTGTTATTCTAAAATAACCTTAAATTATTAAACTTAGAATAATTAAAAAGCTATCCTTTTATATTATTATAGTAATTTGATAACTTTTATCTCTTAAATTCAATACATTTTCGGAACTTTCTTTAAGATTTCAAATATTCCCCCAAATACAAAGCAGCAATCTACTTCGTATATTTAACATAGCTTCCTTTTATTAGTCGACTATATTCGCGAATTTCCGAAAATTCTACAATTTATTATCAATAAACCCAATAATTTGTTTTTTTAGGAAGAAAAACGTCGATTCAAAAAGGTTGTTTTCCCCCAATGTACGATTTATATGAATGCTATTAAAATGAATGTATATTATAGTATTAAGAAAATTATTAATACTTTAATATTATCCAATAGTATGGGCATCTAATAAATTTTTTATAGTTTTATATGTTAAAAGGAGGGTTAAAATGAGTAAGAGTATGAGACAAAAAAAGAGAATGGTTTCCATCTTTGTGTTGATTGCAATGCTTTTAAACTTTGCACTA
>NZ_NPDD01000156.1 GCF_002272245.1 Bacillus sp. 7884-1
CAAATTAACTGGTGCAGACATTACTCAAAAAATCCATGTCGATCAAAAGGATTTGCGTAAAGGCGGTAATCTTGATGTGATCGTTCAGTTTAAAACAGATCCAGCCAAGATTCAAATCATTAAACAGTCCTTAGCGAATGGTGGGGCAACAGCAAATGCGAAAGTCTTTACAGCTGACTATTCAACAGCAAAAAAGGAAGTTGATGAGTCCCATGCAAACTTTAAAAAGTTTGTGGCCGCTCAACCAATTACGCAAATCATTGGTGGAAAATCAGTGAAGTCAGAAGTGACAATTGAACGTGAGTATTCTGAAGCGTTCAACGGGGTATCGTTATCCGTACCATCAAATCTTTTAACGAAGATTGCGGAGAGCCCAGAAGTTGCTTCTGTTTGGCCAGTCACTGAATTTAAAGCAGCAACCGGAACTGCAACTCAAACTCAAACAGCAGCACCAGCTACTGGAAAAATGACAGACGGTCTTAAAATAGTAGGAGCAGACAAATTGCAAGCAGAAGGGAATACTGGGGTATTTAAATCAGGATCTCGTGCAGGGCAAAAAGTAAAAGTCGGTGTCCTTGATACAGGGATTGACTACAATCACCCTGATCTATATAAAGTTACACATGATGCAAACGGAAATCTTTACGGTGGTCATGACTTTGTCAATGCCATTTTAGGTGAAGATGGAAATGTAATGATTGTTGATGACCATGATCCAATGGAAACAACCTATGAGGATTGGGAATATGCAAAAGACCATCCAGATCCATTATTCGGCGCACCACCTGCAGACTATAAACCCTATATTACGAATCACGGAACGCACGTTGCAGGAACAATTGCAGCAAATACAACAACAAATAATGAAACTTTCTCAGCGAATGGTGTAGCACCAGATGTCGAGTTACATGGTTACCGTGTATTAGGTCCAGGTGGACGAGGTACGGGTGAATCAGTACTTGCAGGTATTGAGGAATCTGTTAAAGATCATATGGACGTGATTAACCTTTCATTAGGTAATACACTCAATGATCCATTCTATCCAACAAGTGTGGCAATTAACAACGCAACATTATCAGGTGTGATATGTGCGGTAGCAGCAGGTAATGCTGGACCTGGTCAAGCGACAGTTGGTTCACCAGGTACTTCACCACTAGCAATCACAGTTGGAGCAAGTTCGATTCCAGAAGAAATTGCAGCAATGACGCTAAAGTTTGGTACAAACTCATACCCAGCACATTTATTTGGAAAAAACTTCTCACAAGAGGATGATGAGTTTAAGGGACAAACAATCTCGATCGTTGATGTTGGTTCAGGGAAACCTGCTGATTATGAAAGTCGTGATATGACAGGAAAATTCGCTCTTGTTAAACGTGGAGATGGTGATTATTTAACAACGAAAATGGCAAATGCGAAAGCAGCAGGCGCTAAAGGAATGATTATTTGGAATGACAGAGAAGATGCAGAAACACAAGGTTACATTCCCAATTTCTTAGGTGTAAAAAATGACAATGTGTATTCGATTTCATTAACAAAAGCACAAGGTCAAGCACTTGCAGAACAAATTAAAGCAAATAAAGATTCAGCAAGCATTACGTTCCCTTTAGCACTTGATGCGCCAACGATTGTAAAAGGGGATGAGCTAGCAAGCTTTAGTTCAACAGGACCAGTAAAAGACTGGACAATCAAACCAGACATCGTTGCACCGGGTGTTGATACTTGGTCAACTGCTCCGAAAGATCTTTGGATGCCACAAATCACAGGAACGCCTGATTACAAGTACTCATATCAAGCAATATCTGGTACATCAATGGCAACGCCTCACGTGGCAGGGATTATTGCGCTAGTTTTAGCAGCGCATCCGGAATACACACCTGCTGATGTAAAGACAATCCTAATGAATACAGCAAAAGATATTAACACGGATTCAAAAACATATAGTGTGTACCAAGTGGGTGCAGGACGTGTTGATGCATATCGTGCGGTTCATACCGATATCAAAATTCAAGTATTAGATAAAGTGAACACGATTGATCGTTCAAATGGTCCAGCTGAAATCAAACAAATTGATAACATCACAGGAAGCTTAAACTTCGGATTCAAAGGTCGCGGAGAAGGCGCAACAAACGGTTCAGATGATGTCGTTCAATCAAAAGATTTAAACGTTGTAAACCAAGGAACTGGAAACAAAACATTTAATGTGAGCACAGAATTTCTTTCAACAAAGTTTGCATTATCACATAAAGTAGGTCCTGGAACAGGGAACGATGTAAAAATCGACGTTTCTGTGAATGAAACAAAAACAGATAGCTTGACAGTTGGTGGAGGAGCTACAACGAAGGCAACAGCAAAAATTACAGTTCCTGCAAATGCTGTCAATGGGACGTATGAAGGATATGTAAATTTAGTTAATGCAAATGATGCATCAGAACACTATCGTCTTCCATTCACGATTACGGTTTCTGAAAAAGGAATTGACTTTAAAGTTGATATCAAAGCAATGACCGGTACAGAAAGAAACACAGGAAACTATAATCCAAATATGGGCCAACCGGGATCAGGTTATATATTCTCTGTGAACAGTGCGATGGAAAGTGTTTATATCTTATTAAAAGATAAAGATGGTAACTATCTAGGGGTTGTTCAAAATGCAATGCCAATCGGTGGAGCTGGCCCAGGTGTTACCTATGGTCCTTTCCAAATGTTGAGTAGTGGAAATTATCTTCCATTTACAAAAGACTACAATGGTACATTGGATCAATCTGGTATTTCAAAAACACCAGCTATCATCAAAGATGGTTCATACTCCATTGAGATGGTTGCGACAGATGCAATAGGAAATCAATACAAAAAAGAAGACACTCTTTATGTTGATTACCAAGCACCAACAATCACAATGGATCAAGATTCACAACCAGGAATCTATGAAATAGATCCGACGGGTTGGGAACCAGGACAAGAAATCAAAGGATTTCATGGGAAAGTTTATGATTCGAACATCGATCGAATGAAGAATAATGGTGAAACATCAGTGCCAGATATCGAAGACCACAATAAACAAGCGCCTGTTGACCAAGCGTTGAATGTGGTTTGGGGTTATCAAGACGGAGCATTTGTGACAAATATTTTCCGTACAGATGCAGAAGGCCGATTCCATTTTGGAGTTACACCAGAAGATATTACGCCAAAAGGAAGCCAATTTTGGATTTATCCGCAAGATTATGCACAAGCTGGAGATATCGGCATGACACAACAAATGTACTATTTCATCAAAAAAGGTTCGCCGTATTTAACGCTTCAATCAACTGGTGGCGTAGAACCGGGGCTTGAAAGCCAAGGAAAAACAGTTGTTCAAAAGGATAGACCGTTTAACGGTCAAATCGCGGCAAAATATGCTCTAGGCATGACAGGCGGAAGTTTAACATTGAATAGTCATTTATATACGTTTGATAATATCCGTCTTTCTCGAGAATATTCAGATTATTTAATTAGCAAAGGTATTACACCACCTGCATTAACGATTGGAACACCTTATGATGATTCTCGTAATGGTGGAAAATCAACGGATGTAACGATTCCGGATGTAGGAGCAGCAGGGGCGATTGATCAGGCTCATCAAAATATCAACCTTTTAGATGTTGATGTAACATTTAAGACTGACAGTCCACTTGTCGGGCCGGTAAGTTACTTTGTCCTTAATTCAAAATTAAACTTATCCGGTGCCGATACGAAAGTTCCAACTTTCATGAAGAATTTCCCATTTGTAAAAGCAGCATCATCCCTCATTACGGGAGGAATGTTCGCTGAGTCCTTCCGTGCAGACAGTTTAAGTGGAAGCTTCACAGGAATCACAACAGCTTCCTCAGGGAAAGTAACGGTTAAAACGACAGACGATACAGGAAAATCATTTACAACGGATTCACCAACCTCACTTAATAACAGCATTCAATATCAGGGTAATCAAACGGGAACGTATGGGGTTACCACAGATGTAAGTGATAAACCGTATTCGGTAGAACTTTCGATGCCAGGGCATTTCAAAGGCTATCAAAAAACACCTGTGATTGGGAATAACCGATTTGGGTACCAATCCGGAAGTAATTACGATTTCCCATCAAGTCAAACACCTTTATTATTAGGTGGGGATGTCAATGGCGATGACGTCATCGACATGGAAGACTTAATTGCAGAAATCACAACCTATTACAATTGGAAAAATTTAACGTCCATTAACAATCCAGTTCCAGCAAATACAGCTGCGAAAAATGCATTCCTAGCTGCTAACCGAGCTTCGGATATTCGCTGGATCGCACCGGGTGGCTTTGGTCTTGCAATTGATTACAATGACTTCTACTTTATTTTCAAAAACTTTGGAATACAAAACCAAAGTGCAATCAGTGCAGGAAAATCAGTCCCATCGCCACAATTAACGGTTGATCAAGATACAAACATCACAACTCCGTATGGCGGTTCGATTAGCTTAACAGCTGGTGATGACCTAGCTGCAGTAATGACGAAACTAAATTTTGCAGGCCCGGCTCAAACAACATCGGGATCAACTCTGCCAATGTTACAAGACTTGCAACATGGTGCAACAATTTCAATTGTACCAAATAACAATTATATTTTAGATGATGTAGTCTGGAGAAAAGCGATTACAAAAGTATCTCTTGGAACGACAGATGTGACGAATGACGTAACGATAAAAGAGGGGTCTATCTATTTTGACCCACAAATTGGTATTGTCAAATCACCATCTAAAATTACGTTACCAGGTTCATTATTTACAGCAGCGGGAACGTACACTGTTACCATAAAGGCAACAGGATACCAAGATGTTACGAAGAGTTTTACAGTGACTGAAATACCGATTCAAACACCGACTGTTCCACTTGTAACAGATGGAACAAAAGCACATATCGGTGAAGATTTAACAGTCTCATTTACAGATGATCTAAATTGGCGTAATGGAATTAATCGAATCACGGTTCGCCATTTTAATCAGAATGCAGGTACAATTGAAGTGCCGAGTTCATATTATGACATCACGCAACCAGGTAAAATCACATTTAATAAAGACTTATTTAAAACGAATTCACCAGTTGGTACATCATCAGAAATAAATTCAGCAACAATCGTTCCAGGGGGAGCAAACTTCCTGCCGCAAAATTATCAATTTGTAGTTTACTCACAAGGTGCGGATGGTACGATTTATCCAGGTGTCATCATTGGAAAATATACAGGTGATAACAGTAATCCACCAACTGCTGCACAAGCTGTCGGATACAAGTTAACGTTTGATAGCCAAGGTGGTTCAGCAATTCCGGAAACAGCGGTTAGTTATAATCCAAGTCGAAACAAAGTAACACCAGGTTCAAGTGATTTTTACATCTCGTCAAGTAAACCAGTACCGACTCGACCAGGATACCAATTCTTAGGTTGGTATAATGAACCTCAATGTACAACAGTGTTTAATGCACCTGCAATGTTAACAGGTGATAAAACGGTTTATGCAAAATGGCAATTAAATATTGGACAAAATTATTCGCTTGTGGATCCATCGAATCCAAGTGGACCAAAGTTCGATGGAACGAATGGTTCTGTCAGCGGTAGAGGTTGGGTTCTTGGGGAAGGCGACTTAAACATCAACATTCCTGACTACGCAACAAACGTTTCTTGGTTAACGAGTAAGATCGATATTCAAAAAATTGAAAAAACATTTTACAAAGTAAAACCAGATGGAACAAATGAAACGGTGAGGACGACAGAAGTCATCGATCCAAGTACGTATGACTTTACACAGAACGGAACGAATGGAACGTTATCGTTCACAACGGCAACCGAAAAGTTTGCGAGTGAACATCCAGATCAAAAGTTTGCCTTTGATAGAGCGCCAGCCATATCGGCAAGCCCATATGCAGGGTACCAATTAACGGTGACATCAACAGGTGGACAAACGATTTCGATTCCAGACGTGAAATTAGGTTACAGAAGTCATATTGACTTAAACGGCGGAACAACTAAAACACCGAATGATTCCTTCTTCTGGGATAGAATTATCAATGGAAAATTATATGGAATCAGCATGGAATCGGCAGCCAATAAATTGGTAAAAGACGATTTAACAATCATGCCAAATCTATATAAGACGAAAGAAGGAACAAGTGAAAGTATTTCACTTATTTCTCAAGCGGTGAGCGAACCAATTATCGACAACACAAACCTGTATGTGATATGGGTAAAACCAGCACCAACCGTTGCAAAAGATGTGATCGATAACATAGTCGGAAGTGACATAACGTTACCATTCATAGATGATGGAATATGGAAAACCAATATCAAAAAGGTAAGCATTGGTTCAAAAGATTTAGTTATAAATTCCGATTATCGTATTGTGTACGATTCAACAACGAAAAAAGGTTCGATTGTACTTGATAATTCACTATTCGCTGCAGGACAAAAGTTTAATGTAACGATTGTATCTGAAGGATACCGTAATGCAGTTGTCACTGACCAAGTAATTGGCTACAGAGTATCCTTTGAATCAAACGGCGGAGATGCGATTAATCCAATAATTACGGATTCACGTATCACGAAGCCGATTGATCCAATAAAAGCTGGCTTTAAGTTTATGGGTTGGTATACAGATGGAGCGTTAACAACGCCATATGATTTTGCAAGCATTGTGACAAAACCGATTACACTTTATGCAAAATATGCATTAGCAACGTCGATCGTTTCACCTGATACAAGTGATAATGCTCTAGGTAATGACATGACGCTTGAATTTAGTGATGTCGACTGGGCGAAGGCGATTATACGTATCAAATTAGCTGGTTCCATTGTTGATCAGGCGAAATATACAATCGATACAAAAACTGGCACAATCACTTTCGATAAAAGCCTATTTGTAAAAACAGGTGATTTCAATATTACAATCAGTGCAACAGATTATGCAGATGTAACAGTGATCCAAAAAATCGTGAATGGATACAATATTCACTTTGTCGTAAAAGGTGAAAATGTACCATTTGAAGTAAAAGACCAAATTGTTACACGTCGCATTACTGAACCAGTTGTTTACGGTTATGATTTAACTTGGTTCGCAGATGAGAATTGTACACTTCCATGGGTTTTCACAAACTCCATCTATTCTGCAAAAACAATTTATGGAAAATGGTCACCTACTAAATTCACAGTTATTTTTGATGGTCAAAATGGTGGCTTAGTACAGACTGAGACAGCAGAATATAATACAACAATCACAGCACCTACAGCACCAACAAGAGCTGGTTATACCTTCCTTGGATGGTATAAGGATGCTGCAGGAAAAACAGCATGGAATTTTGCGACAGATGAGGTTGAAGGCGACGTTAGACTTTACGCAAAATGGGCAGCTGGTGTAGAAAACAATGGGCATTACAACAAGGATGTCATCATTACCTTTAATGAAGCAACAGCTAAATTAGATGGAAAAGATTACACAAGCGGAACGGCAGTTACCAGCGAGGGTAACCACACATTAGTGGTAACGGACGCATCCGGTTACGAAACAACGGTGAAATTTACCATTGATAAAACAACTCCAGTCGTAACGGGTGTAAGCAACAATGGACTTTACAACAAAGATGTGATCATTACCTTTAATGAAGGAACGGCTACATTAGATGGGAATGAATTTACAAGTGGTAAGACCGTTGCTAGCGAAGGAAGTCACACATTAGTGGTAACCGACGCAGCTGGAAACGAAACAACCGTAAACTTTACGATTGACAAAACAGCTCCAAATGCGCCGACAGTTGATACAGTGACTTCTAAGACAACAGAAGTAACAGGTACAGCTGAAGCAAACTCTACGATTGTTGTAAAAGAAGGTAAAGATACAATTGGAATTGGAAAAACTGATCAAGATGGGAAGTTCACTATTTCCATTGAAAAACAAAAAAAAGGCACAAACCTTTACGTAACAGCAAAAGATCAAGCTGGCAACGTAAGTGCTGCTACAAAAGTAACGGTTAGCAAATAAGAAACAAAAATATCCCTGAAAATTTTCAGGGATATTTTTGTTCAAATGAAAAAGAAGGAAGAATCATCCTCCTTCTAGACTGTAGACAAGTTTTTAAGCGTTGATTAATAAGTTTGCCATTTCCAATGCTTCATCCAGTAAATTATTATTAGAATAATAATGAAATAATTCCTTTTTAGAACGCTTTATCAAATAAGTATAACCAGAATTACTAAACATAGGTAATGCTTTATTGAATAAATATTGATGATATTCTTTTTCTTTAGATTTTAATAAGTAAAGTAGAAGTTTAAATAAATGGATATATAATAACTCCTTAATCCTAGTTGCAATTGTTAATCCATGTTCTGCCAGTTGTATTAGTTGATCATTGTTAATTAGATTCCCATCAAATGAACTGCGAATAAAACCTTCTAAAGAAAGTAAGTAGACAGGAGATTCTGGATCCTTAAGGGACATAGATTGTTTATAAAACCTGCTTGCTTGCTCATAGTTTTTTCTTCGGAGGTATTCTGCCGCTAAGTTATGCAACACTTTTGCCTTTCGCTCAGGGGCATTAAGTAAATCGCAGCTTTTGATTAATTTTTTAAACCTTTGTAGTATTTCCTCTTTACCATCATCAACTTCAACCTGAATGATCATAAGCATTTCTGCATCAATAACTCTAAGATAGTTATTCATATCCTGAAAGAATTGATGGGATTTTTCAGCATAATAATAAGCCAAAACGGGTGATTGTATAGTGTGGTAGGCTATTGCCAGGTGATAATAATATTCTGGATTATTATAATCCTCATTTTGTATGGTTTTTAATGTTTCTATTGCTTTTACGTATTCTTGTTTTGCTATATAGTAGATACCCATAACATGTTTTAATAAATTGGTTTCATAGGGTGTTAATTTGTTTTCTATTTTTTGTAATTTTTTTATAGTCTTAATTGCCTCAAGGGGCCAATTTTTCATTAGAAAATATCTAGCTCGAAGTAACTGATACATAAATCTATATTCTGAGATTTCAATTAATAATTCGCGCTCCAGCTCACTATTAATTTGTTCCATGTCTTCAAAGGATTGCATAATTATAGCATCCTGCCAATGAAATAAGTGTTGTTTAATATTTTTAAGTTTATTTACTTCCAACTCTATATTTATTCCAAGCCGCTTGGATAATAAAGAAATGATTTCAGGTGAATAGGTTGTTTGATTACATTCAATTTTACTTATATGAGTGATAGAACATATATCTTTCCCTAATTGTTCTTGAGTTAGTTTGTATTTCTCACGGTAAAACTTGATGATTTTGCCCTCATACATAACTAAATTCCTCCTGACCATTTCTCTCTATTACTACAACATTCTACATTCTTCGAAATATTAAGTACATTTAGAAAAATGGAGTATCTTGTGAAGTAATACTTAAGAAGACAATCAAATGAAATATGCAAAAAATAAAGCTGCCACTCGATGTAGCGAAAAGTTTATTTCAATTGCTTTATAACGGAATATGAATAGAAATTGTGGGGAAAATAGGATAAACTTTCCGTTTTGGAGAAAAGAGGGACAAAATGAAAGCCGACCGTTCTCTTGACATAAACGAGAAGTCGCTGAAAGCAATGCTATTCCAAAGCTCAGACTTCAAAACGAGCGATTTTGTGGCCGGTGACAGACATTATCGTCTTTTTTATTTGGATACAATGATTGATCTTGCCGTGGTGCAAGAACATATAATCCGCAATTTGCTTGGTAACACACATTTCAGTGTCCGTGATGCCGTGTCCATTTTAGATTACAAAGAGACGGATCTTCTTTCGGACGCATCAAAAGCGCTAGTCGAAGGGAAGACAGTGGTTCAAATTGAAGGCGAAGCGAAGTTCTATTTGCTTGGAACTGAGCTTAATAAGGAACGCGCGGTAAATATACCGGTGAACGAACGGGTACTGCGGGGTTCCAACCAAGCGTTAATCGAAAACCTAGATACGAATCTCAATTTGATGCGTAAGCAGATCGCGTCGCCCGATCTTGTCGTAAAGTTCTATCAGGTTGGCCGCAGGTCGAATACAAAAGTCGCAGTACTTTACCTGCGTTCTCTCGCCAACAAAGATGTCTTAAAGGAGTTTGATCGCAGGATCGCGAACATCGACATCGATTATGTTGAAGCGCCAGGTATTCTTCAAGAGTTGATCGAAGATAAAAAATTCTCGCTATTTCCGAAAATGCTCGTAACCGAAAGACCTGACCGAGTTAGATCTTATTTGATGGAAGGAAAAATCGCAATTTTAACCGATGGTTCGCCAGATGGCATAATCTTCCCGGTATCGTTCTGGGCGTTCCTCCAATCTCCCGACGATTACCAAATAGGCTGGCTGTTTGGTAGCGTCATACGATTTCTTCGGCTCATCTGCTTTATTTTAGCAATAAGCTTACCTGGAGCTTACGTGGCCGTTGTTACTTTCGATCCACGCATTCTCCCGTTCGAGATCGCCCTGACGCTTAAAGGCTCCATGGAATACATCGCGATGCCACCCTTACTAGAAGCGATATCGATGCTGCTGGTACTTGAAATCTTGCGAGAGGCGGCCATCCGTCTCGCAAGTCCGATCTCCCAGACGATCGGCGTCGTCGGCGGTATCGTTATCGGTACTGTAGTTGTTGAGGCCAATCTTATCTCCAATATGATGGTCATTATAGTGGCGTTAACGGCTATTGCTTCTTTTATTATTCCATCCTACGAAATGAGTAACGCGGCCCGAATATTATGTTACCCGTTCATCGCCATGGCCTCAATCTTTGGGTTAATCGGGCTAGAGCTTTCATTTCTTTGGCTGCTGACATATTTGGCCCGTATGAACACGATGGGTATTCCTTACTTTTACTCGGGGCTTAGCCGCAATACGATTAAGGATACACTTTTCCGAGGACCAATTAGGAGCTTGAAAAAACGCCCGAAGGAAAGCTTGGCGCAAGACGAAACGAGAATAGGAGATTCAAGAGGGTGAACCGAATGATACACTTAGAAAAGATTTCCATTGGTAGTCTAGTTTGCCTCGTTATTCTGACCCAAATCGGGGCTCACGTATTATCGATCCCTTACGATGAATCACTCCACTCGGGCTACGATTCGTGGATTTCTCTATTACTTGGAGGTGTGATCGCTCAAGGGATCATTCTAATCATCTATAAACTTGGAAAAAGATATGCCGATCGGCCTTTACCCTCTTACATATTTGAAATCACTGGAAAACCTTTAGGAGCGATAGTGAACTTCTTGTTTGCAGCCTACTGCGTGGAAAATAGTCTTATTGTCATCGTAAATTATTCCAATGTCCTTAGCCGATGGGTGTTATTTGAGACCCCCTGGTTCGTGTTAATCGGAGTATCGTGCATGATCGGTGCGTATATCGCTTCATCTAATCTCCGGTCTATTGCTCAAATCACGAAATTGATTCTGATCATGTTCCTGATTTGCATTGTGATCATATTTGTTAGTGGGATGGGTAGAGGGGACGTCCGTAATTTTTTACCGGTTGGTAATCACGGGATCGGATCGATTATAAAGGATTCTATCCCTACCTTATGGGCATACTCGGGATTCGAGCTTCTCCTATATGTTTTTCCATTCGTAAGTTGCCATAAGAAGAAGGATATCTTTATTGCAATGTCGGCCGCCAATGGATTCACGACCATGATTTATGTGTTGGTTGCGTTTATTGTGACGTATAACTTCAGTGAAAGTCAATTAAAAGTCATTCCCGAACCTATGGTGTTTATTCTCCGTAAATTCAATTGGCCAGTTGTTCAAAGCCTCGATATTGTATTTATGACAATTTGGCTGTCCGTGACTACGGCAACGGTTTTTGTTTATTTGTTTTTGGGTGCCCGTTATCTGGCGTTCGTCAGAGGCAAGGAAATCCGCAAACATTCTTTTTTGGTATGGATATTTGCAATCGTTTGCTTCACTGTCGGCTTATGGGGCTCCGACAAGCAATGGTTGTTCCGAATTTCCAACTTTCATAATTATGCTACTTGGTTTATCATTGCCATTGTACCGACAATTCTGCTTCTCGCTTCAATAGTACGGAGAAAGGTGGCGAAAGGATGAAAAAAGCGACAATTGGAATTTTATTGCTGCTGCTCTTGACCGGATGTTGGGATAGATTGCCACTGAAACAACTTCATTTAGTCAACTTCACTGGTTTAGACTGGGACGAGGAGAGTGGGGACGTTGTGCTCAATTATGTCGTTACAAAACTCAAAAGTCCCGGTCATGGATCAGGAAAACCAAATTCGCAAATGTCGGAGCTAAGAGGACCTAGTTTAGTGGAAGCAGTCGGCAAAGGAGAATACACCGATCAAGGTCCTTTCTTGTCGATCAGCACTGGTGGCTACATTTTTAGCAAGAGTTTCGCATCGCATGATCCAATTAATGAGCTTGCTTTTTTACTTCAAGCACCCTATACTGCCATCAATGTCCCCATATATATATTTGATGGGCACATATCTAAACTTTTGAAAACTTCTGAAGACCCTAAGGTAGATTTTTCAGATAAACTATTCGATTTTATTACAAATTTAGAAAAAAATTCAATTGCACCCAAGATTTCAATGATGGAATTAATTCTTTCAAGAGAAGAACCACTGGGAGATTTTGCGTTGCCCATGTTGAAACAATTCGATTCTAAAATAGATTTAAGCGGCGCTATATTACTTCGCCAAGGTAAAAATACCGGTGAGGAACTTAGCACAGAACAAGTCCGAATGTTAATGTTGATGTTGGGGAAGGACAAAGGAAGGCAATACTATACTGGTGATTTCCAGGAAAACGGAGAGGAAAAACACATCCAATACGGTTTTACCGTCAAAAAAGGAGATTCGAAGATTATCGTCCAACCCGAATCGAGCGGATTGCCGAAAGTCAAAATCAGAGTCAAATTGAAAATTAATGCTATCAGACTTAAAAGTTCAATTGGTAACTTGAAGCCTGATTACATTAATCGAATGGAGAAAGAACTGAGCAATCATTTGGAAGAAAAGTCATTGGAGACCATTGCCATTTTGCAAAAGGCGAATTGCGACGTTCTTGGCGTTGGAAAACAATTAAAGGCATACAATCCGACTATTTGGAAGTCTTTGAATTGGCGCAAAGACTATCCTCAATTGTCGATTGAACCGAATTTCGACATACAGATCCTTAACGCGGATCCTGAATAGCTCGATGGGCGCGTACTCAGATTGGGGAACGCGTCCTATGAATGACCAAAATTATTTATTTTATCTGAAATTCCTTGCAGAACAACTGTGTCTGGCGAAGAATAAAAATCAAGTGTAAAATGTTTTCATAGATCATAATGTGGATCTGATCAGCTGAAATTGAGGTGATAGAATGAATTTTGAACAAATGGAGTATATTGTCAATGTTGCTAATGAGATGTCCATTACAAAAGCAGCAGAAAAATTATTTATTTCACCTTCAGGGATGAGTCAATCCATAACACAGCTAGAAAATGAGCTTGGAATAAAAATATTTAACCGAGCAAAACAAGGAGTTACTCCTACTTTTGAAGGTAAAATCGTTATTTCCAAAGCAGTGGCTATACTTAAGACCATGAAAGAACTAAATAAAGAAATTTATGATTATAAAAACAGTAATCAAACTCATTTAAAAATGATTACAGCACCCACCTTTTCATTTGCAATACAAGAAACAATGGTTAAGTTCAATTCAGGAAATCGTGATATTACCTTCGAATTTGTTGAGCAAAACCCTACAGATATTATTCAGAATTTCAACAAAGAAAACTATGACTTCGCTTTCATACATGCATCTATAAATGAATTGAAAAAAGAAAAAAATATTTGTTTTGAACATATTCATGAGGGTCACATTTGTATAGCGGTTGGTAAAAATTCACCTTATTACTCTTTTGAATATGTAACTCTTAGTGATTTAGAGAATTCAAAATTTGTTCTATATCATTCATCGGATTATAAAAAGGTATTAAAATTAATTAAATTGAATCCCAATCAAGTTTTAATTAGATCAAACAGCAGCAGCCTTCTTTTCGAATTGGTAAAAGAAAGTCAAGGCGTTTTATTTTTGCATGATTTTTCTCTTAACCATAGTCCCATGGTTAAAAATGGAGAAATAAAAATCATTCCTATAAGGGAAGAAAATTATTTTTCCATTGATTTCTGGCTTATATATTTAGAAACAAAAGGTTTAACAAAAGTAGCGAAGGAATTTATTGATGACTTTATTAAAAACCTAAAACAGCCTGAGTTCTTGCCGCCAAGCTAGAACTCAGGCTGTTTTATTTTCTCATTTGTCGAGGGAAAATTCCATTAATTGGGATGTTGTTTTTGTACGATATGATAAGATTTTTAAGTTTAAATACTATAATAAGTTAATATAGTTAAAAGCAAAGATGTAATGATAATAGCAATAAGCGGACGTATTGCTTTGGTACGTAATTCTTTTAAGCTAATATTTAACCCTAAGCCGGTCATAGACATTGTTAAAATAAATGATGTCAAAGTTGCAATATCAGTCATAATTGAGTCTGATACTAAAACCTCAGAACCCATGATATAGGTCCCCACGAAGCTCATGACGATAAAACCAATTAAAAACCATGGAAACTCGAATTTTGCTTCTCCTTCCATTTTTCCATTCTTTTTCATCCAAAACATTAGGATAAAACAAAGTGGAATTAATAGAAATACTCGTGAAAGTTTAGCCAGTAATGCGTGAGCAAGAGCATCCTGCCCTGCTGGAACGGCTGCTAATGCAACATGACCTATTTCATGAAGGCTAATTCCAACCCAGGTTCCGTAGTCTATCGAACTAATAGGCAATAAAGGAAATAATAACGTATAGATAATTGAAAAAACTGTGCCTACTAATGCAATGATACCTACCCCCATAGCCGTATCTTCATCTTTTGCTTTAATAATTGGCGATACGGCTGCGATAGCAGCAGCACCACAAATACCAGTGCCAACACTTAGTAATAAAGAAAGATTTAAATCTGCTTTAAGCAATTTTGCAATGAACATAAGAACAACAATCGAAAAAATAATGGTTACGGCTCCTTTAAGCAATAGTGGGAAGCCCTCGTGAAATATGACGATCATGTTAAGCTTTAATCCGTAAAGTATGATCGCAAATCTTAAAAGTTTTTTTGCTGAAAATTGAATACCAGTACGTAATCTTTCTGGATATCCAAAAATTTGTCTATAAATAACAGCAAGTAAAATGGCACATGCAAGTGGCCCAATGCGATTTAGACCGGGTATTGCTGCCAAAAAAAAGCCAGACAGGGCTATGATAAACGTAAATCCTATTCCATATACCAAAGATACATTTAGCTTTTTTTTCGCTTGTTTTTCATGATTAGGATTGGTCAATATTAATGCTTTTTGTTCCAATGGATTCATCCCCTCGATTGCTTTATGTATAATTATCGTAACGAATGATTTACAATAAGTAAAATTAATGATTATTATATATATTATAAGTAAAAACGATATAAAGAAGGTGATCGAATGGATCAACTATTATCTGTATTTATTTCTGTAGCTGATAAAAGAAACTTTTCCAGAGCTGCTGAAGAGCTTCATATGACCCAGCCTGCCGTTAGCCAGCAAATTCAACTATTAGAAAAATATATAGGAGCAAAACTGCTTCTGCGAACAAACAAAAGTGTAAAGCTCACGAAAGCAGGTGAAATTGTCTATTTACATGCTAAAGAAATAACAGGCTTATATAAACGAATGTCGATGTTTGTCAATGAATTAAATAACGAGCCAACAGGATTATTAAAAATTGGTGCCAGTTATACATTTGGTGAATATGTATTACCGCATATACTTGCAAAACTGAAGAACCTATTCCCGAATATTATTCCTTCGGTACAAATTGGAAACACAAGAGATATTGCCAAAGCAATCCTAAGTCATGAGATTGATGTAGGGATAGTTGAAGGGGAAATATCTCATACAAACATATATATTAAAACAGTTTCCACAGACCAAATGTATATCATGGCAGGAGGTAAATATCCAATTTATTATAATAAGGAGGTTACACGAAGACAGGTAGAACAAGAGAATTGGATTGTCCGTGAAGAAGGCTCTGGAACAAGAGATGCAACAGAAAAATTATTTCAATCTTTGCAAATACGTCCCACTAGGTTAATGGAGTTCGGCAGCACACAACTAATTAAAGAAGCAGTCGAAGCGGGGCTGGGTATTAGTTATTTATCAGAACTTACTGTTAAAAAAGAAAGACTGCTTGGTACTATTCAATTATTAAATGTAAAAGGAACACCGATAAAGAGAAATTTTTCGGTTATCACAGAATCTGTTGAATTACATACGAAATCTATGAACTTATTTATTGAGTTAATAGAAAATTATTTAAAGAATCAATTATAGCAAAAATGCAAAAAGGCAAAGCCTATTTTACATGGGCTTTGTCTTTTTATTTAGAAGTGAATGTAGAGAACATGGAAGCAGCCACCTTACTTTTGTATATTAGCAATTGTTATATACAAATTAAAATCTTTAATTTTATTTAATTATTATTTATGAGTATACTGAATGTAGTAATATTTAAAATATTCACAATAGTAAGCGTATAAAACGCTTCAAAGTGAGGAGAAGGGGTGGAAATCATTTGATGAGTAATAATTTATACGAAAATCTTAAAAAAAGCGCAAGTAATTTCCCAGAAAGTACCGCTTATATCTATAGTGATAAAGGTGTTACTTATAGGGAACTAAATCAGCAGGTGGATCAATTGTCTGCTGGATTGTCTGCCCAAGGAATAGGGAAGGGAGATGGAGTGGCTCTTTTATTAGGAAATAGCCCTGAATTTCTCATTGCCTACTACGGCATTTTACGATTAGGTGCATTTGTTGTACCGATCAATCCTTTGTTTACCCAAGGGGAAATCAGCTACATATTAGATAATAGTCAAGCTAAAGCGGTCATTGCTCACGTTTCTGTTGAGCCGAAGTTATCAGAAGTAAAGAAACAATTGGAAAATCTAAAGTTAGTTATTTATACCGAAGCTGAAAATCAGGAATGGACATGGGAACATCTCATGGCAACAAGCCTGAATGTTTGTGGAAGCCCTTACATTGATCAAGAAGACCTTGCAGTCATTCTGTACACGTCAGGCACTACCGGGAAACCAAAGGGTGCGATGTTATCACATCGGAACTTAGCATCGAATGCAGACTCTATTTCAAAATTACTTGAACTCGATGAAAATGACCGTGTAGTAGCAGTCCTGCCAATGTTTCATGTTTTCTGTATGACAGTTTGTTTGAATGCACCAATTGCTTGTGGAGCAACAGTCTTGATCCAGCCTAGATTCAGCCCTGTCGATGTGGTCAGCACCATTCGAGAAAGAAAAGCAACTGTGTTTGCAGGCGTGCCTACGATGTACAGTTTTATCAATCAATTACATGAAGCGATTGCGGAGGATTTCCAATCCATTCGCATGTGTATCTCTGGAGGTGCCTCGATTCCGGTCGAGCTGCTGCATAAATTTGAAAACAAGTTTAACGTTTCTATCTTAGAAGGATATGGACTTTCGGAAACAGCTCCTCTCGTTGCGATTAATCCATTAAAAGGAACTCGCAAACCAGGTTCTATCGGCCTGAATATTCCAGCTGTCCAAAGCATAGTGGTAGATGAGTTCGGTACAGAATTGCCGAGAGGTGAAGTCGGAGAGTTAGTTGTTCAAGGGCCAAATGTAATGAAGGGATACTTGGGGATGCCGGAAGCTACATCAGCAGCTTTTAAGGACGGGTGGTTTTACACCGGTGATCTCGCAACAATGGATGAAGAAGGTTACATCTACATTGTTGACCGCAAGAAGGACATGATTATTGTGGGCGGTTACAATGTATATCCCCGTGAAGTGGAGGAAGTCCTGTATCAGCATCCTGCCGTTGTCGAGGCGGCCGTAATTGGAGTTCCTGATGGAGAATACGGAGAAAGTGTAAAAGCATACGTCGTAGTTAAGGATGAGCAATTCACCATGAATGACATTATTGAATTCTGTAAGGATAAGCTGGTGAAGTACAAGCTTCCTAAACAAGTAGAATTTTTTAAAGAGCTGCCAAAGAACTCAACAGGGAAGATATTGCGCAGAGAGTTAAGAGAATTGACTGAAGTAAAGTAAGAAAATAACTAAATTATTATAGGGGGATTACTTATGTCAACCATTTTAAAGGAAAAAGTTAAAGGGCCAGTAGCTTGGAAAGGCACTGACTTGGCTAAAGATGAATCATGGGTTTATTATTTGTCCGAAAAAACGATTGCTTCGCTTGAGAACGCTTTAGCACATGTTAAACAAAAGGGTTTAAAAGCACCGGATTTTAACAAGGAGGACTTCCCGATTTCAGACCTCTTAGATGAAATCGATTACTTTGTTGAAGAGCTGGAGAATGGGAGAGGATTTCTATTAGTTCGCGGATTACCAATTGAAAGGTATACAGATGAAGAAGCCAGCATCATTTACTGGGGTCTCGGCCTTCATATGGGCACTCCAGTTTCGCAAAACGCTAACGGTGATCTTTTAGGGCACGTTAGGGATCAAGGTCTTAGCTTGGAAAATTCAAATGTACGCGGTTACCAAACGAAACTGCATCTTCCTTTTCACGCGGATGGTTCTGACGTTGTCGGATTGTTAAGCCTGCGAAAAGGGAAATCCGGTGGACACAGCAGTATCATCAGCTCGATGACTGTTTATAATGAAATTCTGGAGAAGAACCCCGAATATTTAGGAATTCTCTGTCGCCCATTTAACTTTGATCGTCGTGGAGAGGAAGCGCCAGGAGAATCTCCAGTATTTACATCACCAATCTTTAGTTATTATGATGGAAAATTGAGCTGCCGATATGTCCGTTTATTTATCGAATCAGCACAAGCGAAAACAGGTATCCAGCTGTCAAAAGTTGAAATTGAAGCATTAGACTTACTGGATTCCCTCCTTCATGATGAAAAATTGCATTATAATATGATGCTTGAACAAGGTGATATGCAATTTGTCAATAATTATACGATCCTTCACTCACGTACTCAATATGAAGACTATGAAGAACTGGATCGAAAACGTCATTTATTAAGATTGTGGCTCACGATGCCAAATGGCCGGGAAATTTCCCCGGATTTCGCGATGTTTATTGATGAGAATACGGGAAAACCGGGTCGCGGCGGTGTACCTCCTCGTAAACAAACAGCTGGCGGTATTGTAGAAACTTTGAAGTAATTTTGCTTCAACATTTCGTAAGAACCAGTGGGAACACATTATCAGATTTTAGGAAAATGTGTTCCTTATAAAGTAAAAGTGAGATAGTCATTCAGATTAATAGAGTAAACAAATTAAAAAGGAGGATTATTTATGTCAATCATTTTAAATGAAAAAATCCAAGGGCGTTCTGCGTGGAAAGGTAGTGAACTGGCTAAAGATGAATCATGGATTTATTATTTGTCCGAGAACACGATTGCTGCACTTGAAAAGGCTGTATTACATGTTCAACAAAAGGGATTAAAAGCACCTGATTTTAATAAGGAGGATTTCCCGATTCCTGATTTAGCTGACGAAATTAAATACTTTGTTGACGAGCTGGAGAATGGAAGAGGATTTCTATTGATTCGTGGATTGCCAATGGACCAGTTTACTGACGAAGAAGCGGGCATCATTTACTGGGGTCTCGGACTTCACTTGGGACTACCGATAATCCAAAGCAAAACTGGGGAACTCTTAGGGCATATCAAAAACGTAGGTAAAGACTTTAGTGATAATACAAAAGTACGTGGTTACCAAACGAATGTACATCTTGATTATCACACAGATCTCGCTGATGTGGTCGGATTACTATGTCTTAAGAAAGCAAAATCTGGCGGTTTAAGCAGTATCGCAAGTGCGATGTCGATCTATAATGAAATTCTGGAGAAGCACCCAGAGTACCTTGAAATTCTCTATCGTCCATTTGCCCATGATCTTCGCGGGGAAGAAGCACCAGGTCAATCTCCAGTAGTTCAAACACCGATCTTTAGCTATTACGATGGTAAATTAAGCTGTAGGTATATTCGCCAATATGTCCAATCAGCACAAACGAAAACAGGGATACCTTTGTCGGAAGAGGAAATCGAAGTATTTGATTTTATCGATTCCCTTACTCATGATGAAAACTTCCATATAGATATGATGATGGAACCGGGTGATATGCAATTCGTTAATAATTATACTGTTTTTCATTCACGGACTCATTTTGAAGATTACGAAGAAGATGACAAGAAACGCCATCTATTAAGATTATGGCTCATGATGCCAAATGGAAGGAAAATTGCCCCGGATTTCGAGTTTTATATTGGAGGAGCACCCGTAACTAGATAAAAAGCTGGTGGTAGTTATATTCACCATTATTTCTTATATCAAGTGAGATGGTGATTTTATTCAACGAAATATGGTGAATAAAATCACCATTTTATGTTTTTAAATGCCTTTTGGCCGGAATGAAAGGTTGGATATAGCCGAGTTAATTTTAAAATTAATTGAAGTGAGGATGATGCTCCTTGGTAAATTTAGATCCGCAAGCAGAAAAATATTTACAAGCATTTAATCAGATGCCGCCTATTCATAAAATGGATCCTAAGACTGTTAGGGATTTACTTTCTAAAGCACCGCGCCCTGCTGTAAAATTAGAACCTCTATTAAAGGTAGAGGATTTGATGCTTCCAGTAAGCCACGATGAAGAAATCAAATGTCGGGTATACATACCAGAAGGGCAAGGTCCCTTTCCTCTATTTTTATACTACCATGGCGGGGGATGGGTTCTCGGAGACATTGAATCGACGGACGCAAGCTGTCGAATGATCGCTAATAGAACGGATAGTATTGTTGTATCCGTAAACTATCGTCTTGCACCAGAGTATAAGTTTCCGACTGCAGTCGAAGACGCATATGCGGC
This sequence comes from Bacillus sp. 7884-1, assembly GCF_002272245.1. Taxonomy (GTDB): domain Bacteria; phylum Bacillota; class Bacilli; order Bacillales; family Cytobacillaceae; genus Neobacillus. Next base: position 21,013 of record NZ_NPDD01000156.1, read on the forward strand.
TTTGGAATGGGTGTATGAAAAAGGGTCTTCCTTTAACGGAGATGTATCTAGATTGGCAGTCGGAGGGGATAGCGTAGGTGGAAATCTAGCAACAGTAGTTACGATGATGGCGAGAGACAGAAAAGGTCCCGACATCACTGCTCAGGTCTTACTTTATCCTCCGACAAACCTTGAGTGCAATACGGAATCCCATCAAACATTTGCAAAAGGATTTGGTCTGGATCGCGAACAGCTGATTTGGTTCCGTGATCATTATTTAAGGAATGAAGAGGATAGGTGTAATGAGTACGCTTCCCCCTTGGTCGCTGAAGATTTAAGTGGCCTCCCACAAGCATTAGTAATCACAGCGGAAAATGATGTGCTTCGGGATGAAGGAAGGGCTTATGCTGATCGTCTGAAAAAATTTGGTGTGCAGGTTGAATATGCATGTGAACCCGGTATGGTACATGGCTTTTTTGGACACATGGCTATTTTCTCTGAGAACATTGAATCAACAGTTAAGAGGATTGACAAGTTCTTGAATCGCGCAAAATATAAGATAGATTGTATGAAATAAAACTAGCCTCAATATTTAAAAAGTGTTCCGTATTTTGGTGCTTTCTTTATAATATGAAAAAAGAAATGACGTATGAATTGTAATTACGTCATTTCTTTTTTTTTCAAATCGCGTTAGTGATTTTGTTTTTTACTGAAGTTTTTATGCTGATTTTGATAGATTATTTTTTTCTGAAAACAATAATTTAGCTGAAATTAATCGATTTCGAACTAAGATACCAATCCACGAAGCAAGGGAAGCCTTGATTAAACCAACAACTATAAATGGTGTAAATCCTCCCGCAAAGGCGGCTGTCCAAGAAAGATTTGCAGCAACTTTCAACCAAACAGTCCCAAATGTCAAAGTGATTAGCATACCAATACTATTTGCAATCACTGCATTTTTGAGGTTGAAGGATGTTTTTTCCATGAACCAACCAATAAGGAAGGCTGTTGGAAGGAAGCCAACTAAATATCCTCCTGTTGGTCCGATAAGCTTTGAAAATCCACCAGAAAATTCTGCAAATACAGGTACACCTGAAGAACCGATAATTAAATATAAAATAACTGAAAATGATCCGTAACGTGACCCAAGGATTGTTGCTGCTAATCCAATGGCAAGTGTTTGTCCTGTAATCGGAACGAGCGGAAGTGGAATGGTTATTTGGGCCAATACGCCAATGATTGCCGAAAAAAGTGCCGTAACAATCATCATTCTTAATTTTACTTGTTGATTTTTCATTTTGTTTTCCCCTTGTCGTTTAATTGTTAACTAATATACATATTTGGTTGACAATTAAACTATATAAATATTAAAAATATTTGTCAACACTAAGTGGATAATAAATGATATATACTTTTTTATTCCTCAAGTGTAATTAGCATGCTTAGTGTATGAAAGGGTTTTTGTCTATCCATTTGTGAAATATTAATTTATTAATCTTTATTGAATGGGGAGAACCATTTTTTGTACGAACGTGACTTTAGTTGAATAATTTATGTAAATTAAAAATCAAGAAAACTTGCCAATACAGTGGCAAGTTTTCTA
>NZ_NPDD01000157.1 GCF_002272245.1 Bacillus sp. 7884-1
GGGACCAATGGGACCAGATTTCGGTCAACCAGGAATGGGTGCACCATATGGTCAAATGCCTTACGGTTACCCACAAATGGGTTCATCACCTCTAGTAATGGGAGCTCAAGATTTTGAATCACCAGATATGGGAATGCCTTTTGCCGGCGGTCAAATGCCAGCGATGCAGCAACAATATCCTGCTCAAGGGGGATTACCAATGGGAGCAGGTGGTGATTGTGGCTGTGGTGGACCAAAACCACTTGTAATGCCGCAGCAACCATTTGTGCCGCCAACACCTCCTATTTATAGCGCACCATATACAGGTCCAGCAAATGTAGCGCAGCCTCCGTATATGAACCCTTATGGAATGGGTCCAATGGACGGAATGATGCGATACGATGATGAAAGCAATGAGTATGACTTTTAAACAAAAAGGAGACGATGATTATTTCATTCGTCTCCTCTCTTATTTACGCTCCCAATTTAAAGAACCTATCGTTGAAATGGTGCCTTATAGAAAAAGTGTTATCTTAATAAAAACTGAAAAAAATACCTATATGCTTAAAGGTTTTCATACGAATAAACGCCTTCGGCTCCAAGAGGCTTTTACTTCAACCCTTAGAAAAGAAGGATTTGCAAAAACCTATCTATTTGTCCATCCTGAAATCAAAGATCCATTATTTTTCGAGGGTACTTACTTTGGGTGTATGGAATACATTCCACCGAATAAAACGCCTTTTTCATTTCAATCACAAAAAAACCGGCAGGAGGGACTTGAACTACTAGAACAATTCCATCTGGTAACGTCGTCCTTTGAATCACGATATCGAACGTTAATAGCTAAAGGGATTATTGTTGAAAAATGGAGAGATAGAGAAACAATTTTTTCCTCAAATTTAACAACTTTAAAATACTTTATTAATGAAAAAATCTTAGCAGAATTGGTGGATTGGGCTAATTGGTCACTAAATGGGATGGAAACAGACCGCTCCCTGTTTGTTAATGAACCTTTTTGTATTCTTCATGGAGATGTTGCCCATCATAATTTCTTACGTGATTCAAAAGGTTTATTACATCTCATTGATTTTGATTTAATTAGTATTGGCCCACCCTCACTGGATTATTTACAATATGCTAATCGAATTCTTCCCAGTCTAGATTGGTCATTTGAACGACTTTCTCATTTTTCACAATTTCAACCCTTACTGAACGAGAAAGCATTTTTGTACGCATTAGCTTATCCTGCAGATATTTTCCGTGAATGGAACCGGCTCATTCGTGAAGGGTCATATCGAGAACAACATAAGTATAATCAAATTATGAATTTAACGGTTGGTCAGTACTACGCGCGTAAAAAATTCATTGATACATTAAAAATGCTGACAAAATAACTTTCATGGTCGATTATGGCAGAATGAAACCCCCTATAAACACACAACCTAAACGTGAGCATATTCTTTATGCTCACGCATCGTAGAGGGGGTTTTTCGTTTGTATAATTTGAAACAGTGGATAATTCCTCTGTCCGCCCTGCTAGCTGTTGGGCTGTCAGGTTGCGCAAATGATGACCGTGCTGCTATGGACAAAGATCACAAAAATATGGGGCAGCCAGTGGGTTACTATTCGAATGAAAATCATAAAAATGGCTCCAATGGAATGCCTGGGGATAATGATGGTCCGTTCACTGAATTAATGGACCATAATCTTGGAATTGAAAATCAAGCAAATAATGAAGAGCGAAGAAAGCAATTTCGGGATAGAGATGAAAACGGAAATCCACCAAACCCGACAAAACCGCTCGCAAACCATGACCATAATTTCTTTCAAAGAGACAATGAATTTAGCACCAGTGATGTGAATTATCATGGTCATACGAACCAAAGACTGGGAAACACAAAAACAACAACGAAACCTGAAACTCAAGACCGAATAACTGAAAGAATTAAAAGTAAAGTGGCCAACATTGAAAATGTTCGTGAGATCCGTTCCGTTCTGTATGGTAATTCTGTTATGGTTTCTGTTAAATTAAACAATAACAAACGAGCTGAAGAAACAAAAAGAGCTATACAAAACGCAGTTAAGCCTATGGTCAACGGCAAATCAGTTCAAGTTATTATAGATGATGGAGCACTTGGGCGTGATGGTAACAGAAACAATGATTCCCAGCGATTAGAACCTAATAGCCGTAAGCATAATTGATAGTTGTAAGAGAGGCAAAGCTGGAAATTGGCTTTGCCTCTTTTGATTTTTTCTAAAAAGGATAAAAAGGGAAATTAAGGCTAAACTAGTAGTGAAATTCAATTAAATCTCTAATATTAAGAGGTGATTATGCATGAGGTTCAATTGGGTAACACAGTATCGGCCTGGTTTAGCCTTTGTTGCGGTTGTTCTCTTCATGTCTATCGGAAAGCTGCCAGGAATGATGTTAACTGGCTCTGCCGAAAAAGTGGAAAACCATCAAGATCAGCAAAAGACGGAACCTCAGCAGTTGACGATTATTTTGGAAAGAATCTATCTTGATGGAGAAATAAGTGAAGAAGTAGTCCATGATTCTTACTGGTCCATTGAAAACTTTTGGGCTAAGTATGACCAATGGCAGTTAGTTGAAATGGATGCAACAACCATGGTTTTTAGAAAACAAATGGATGACATTTCTCCATTACTTAAAGCGAATGGTTATTTCGGCATTACCGAGGATGGCGTGTTAACCATTTTTAATGGCCGTCCTGACCGATCACGAATCATCCAATCCTTTTTTCAGATAGATGTAAAGAAGCTTGAAAGCAGAAAACAAGAAGAGCTAATTCACGGCATTCCGATAAAAACAAAAGACCGGTTTGTAGAAGTTCTAGAAACCTTTAAACCATATTCGAAGCAAGAATAATTATATAACTGGATTAGGATGTGGTCATTAGTACCATTTTCTCATGTCCTCAAAAGTATTTGGGCTTCATGAACGCATCATGAGGCTCATTTTCACATGTCCTCAAAAGAATTTGGGCTTTATGAAAGTTTCATGAGGCTCGTTTTCGCATGTCCTCAAAAGATTTTGGACTTCATGAAACCCAGCATCACGAATTTTCTCATCCTAAAGTTGTAGATAAAGTTCAAGCTTTTTTCTGAGGGAGGAATTTCCAAAATCCTTTAAGCTTAAGACATCAAGTTAAACACTTAAAGGAGCGATTAATAATGAAAAATAAAGTGGTTATGATTACGGGTGCATCAAAAGGTTTAGGAAGGGCATTATCTCTTGCGTTTGCAAAGGAAGGAGCTCGACTTGCTATCTGTGCTCGATCATCGAAAGGGTTAATTGAAGTGAAAAATGAAGCTGAAGCACTGGGTGCGGAGGTGCTCGCGGTTACAGCAGATATTTCACTAACAAGGGATGTGGAACGGTTTGTCGCAATGACGGAGGAAGCATTTGGTCAAATTGATGTTCTCATAAACAATGCTTCGATTATCGGGCCAAGTCCAATGCCGCTGTTGCTCGACTATCCTGAAGAGGATTTTGCTGAAGTCTTACGGGTCAATTCCATCTCGCCATTCCTCGTAACAAGAAGAGTGATTCCAGGAATGCTGCAGCGTAATCAAGGCTCCATCATTAATGTTACCTCTGAAGCGGGCCATGTTGGATATGCAGGCTGGGGAGCATACGGTATTTCTAAATTTGCTGTTGAGGGACTCACCGAAACCTGGGCAGATGAGCTTAGCGAAACGAACCTTAAGGTAAACATGGTTGATCCTGGTGAAATGGATACTGACATGCATCAATTAGCGGTTCCTGACTGTGATTATCCACTTGCAAAGCCTGAAGACGTCGTCAACGTGTTCTTGTATTTAGCTTCTGATAAGTCAGATGGAACTACAGGGCAGAGATTTGAGGCTCAAGAGTTTACAGGGGAGGGTTTATAATGGCAGCAACCGCATTTGATTTCTATTTACCTTCTGAGTTAAATGCTACTCATCCCCCTGAAAGACGTGGCATAAGAAGAGATCATGTGAAAATGATGGTTTTAAATAAGCAAACTGGCAATGTTAGGCATGACCAATTTTTCAGACTTGCTGATTATCTAAAGCCGGGTGACCTAGTTGTCATGAACACCAGCAGAACTGTTCCTGCAATACTACAAGCCGGATTGATTAGAAATACAAAGCAAATCCATCCAGAAGTTGAAATTAGGCTGGCAAGACGGCGTAATGAGGAGATTTGGGATGTGTTAATTGTGACAGATGAGGTTAATTTGGGTGATATCCTGCATTTTTCGCCAGATTTGACCGCAGTTGTCATCGATATAAGAAAAGAATCACCATTAAAGACAATTCTTTTCTCAAAAAAGGGAACAGACCTATTTAATAGTATTTATGCACTTGGGGAACCAGTTCGCTACGAATATATCCATAAGAAATGGGAGCTGGATTATTATCAAACGGTTTTTGCAAGCCAGCCTGGTTCCGTTGAAATGCCATCAGCGGGAAGAGCCTTCAGCTGGGAGTTGTTATTCAACCTTCAGCGGAAGGGAATAGAGTTTGATTTTATTCAGCTTCATACCGGACTAAGCTATTTATTAGATGACGATTATGAACCATCACCAACTGATAATTACGAAGAGTATCATCTGTCTGAAAAAACGATTGAAAAAATCCACATGACAAAAGCTGCCGGTGGAAGGGTAATTGCGGTGGGAACAACCGTGGTAAGAGCACTAGAGAGTGCAGGAGACACTGGCGAGCTCTATGGTGTGACCAATCTTTATATTAATCAAAGTTTCCCACTGAAAATGGTTGATGGAATTATTACAGGTTTCCATGAACCAAAGGCTAGTCACCTTGACATGCTTACTGCGTTCGTTCCACAGGATTTATTATGGAGTGCTTATGAAGAAGCAATTGAACAGCAATACCTATGGCATGAGTTTGGGGATATGAATCTAATATTATAATGGGGGCTGGCCATGCGTTTTCACCATTTTGCAATTGAAGTAAAGGACTTGGAGACATCAATAACTTTCTATCGAAAGTATCTGGGTCTCCATGAAACGGATCGACTTTACTTTAATGAAGAGAATATTGTTTTTTTAGCAAATAATGGCTTCAGGCTTGAACTGATTTCTGGAGGACAACAAAAGGTCTCTCAGGGTATTCACATCTGTTTAGAAGTCGAAAATGTGCAAGAGATAATCAGGAAATTTAACGAACATGCTATTTCAGCATTAGAAGGTCCCTACAAGTTAAACAATGGCTGGGAAACCGTCTTTTATGAAGGGCCTGACAATGAGATAATTGAATTTTTACAGATTAGGGAGAAAACTGACCATTAATTTATCAGCTTTCTCCCTGTTTCTTGCTTGCCACGATGCTTGTTATACGACTATGATTTAATCAATAGATTAAGAGATTGCCGGGGTGAAAGCATGTCTAGAAATGAAGAAATCGGCATTTTAAAGGAAATTGCTGAACTTCTGAACGAAGGAGTAGATTCCAAGACTGTTTTAGCGGGGGTATTAAGCAAACTTTTGCACCTAACCGGACTGCAGACAGGTTGGATTTTTCTAATAGATGAAAAAGGGCAGCATCAACTGGCCGCCGAAGAGTCTTTACCTGAACCATTGGCACAACAAGATAATCAAAGAATGTGTAAGGGTGATTGCTGGTGTGTCAGTCGGTATAACAACGGTAAATTGAACAAGGCGGTTAACATTATAGAATGTCAGCGAATTGAGAATGTAATCCTCGAAAAAGCTGGAGATACAGGTGGTCTGACCCATCATGCTACTGTCCCATTAAGGGCAGGTAATGAACGATTTGGATTATTAAATGTCGGGTCTCCTTATAAAACACATTTTCAAAAAGATGAACTAGCACTTCTTGAAGCTGTTGCCTTTCAAATAGGAACCTCTCTAAAAAGAATAAACTTAACGCAAAGAGAGCAGGAGACAGCTCTCATTTCCGAGCGAAATCGACTTGCACGGGATTTGCATGACTCCGTTAACCAATTACTATTTTCACTAAGTTTGACTGCAAGGGCAGGAAGAGAAATGACTGAAAACGAAGAGGTTAAACAAACCTTTGCCTATATTCAAGATCTCTCTCAGGAAGCACTTGGTGAAATGAGAGCGCTCATTTGGCAGTTAAAACCGCAGGGACTTGAAAATGGAATCATTATTGCATTAAAAAGCTATGCTGAGATGCTCGGGTTAAGTATTCACGCAAAGCTAACAGGAATCTCAAGCTTTCCTGAGAAAATAGAGGAAGCTTTGTGGAGAATTGGCCAGGAAGCGCTGGGCAATTGTAAAAAGCATTCACAATCAACACATGTTTCTTTAGTTTTAAATAGAAGCAGTGATTCTGTAACAATGAATATTCAAGATCAGGGTTGTGGTTTCTTTTACGATGAGAGTTTTGAACTGCCATCGTTTGGATTAAAGAATATGAAGGCACGAGCAGAGGCGTTAAATGGTACGTTTCAAATAAATAGTGAACCGGGAAGCGGAACGGAGATTAACATAAAAATTCCAATTTAGGGAGGAGTAACAATGGGGATTCGGATTATGATCGCAGATGACCATCATGTGGTCAGAAGGGGATTAGCATTTTTTCTAAAAACACAACGTGATATTGAAATTATAGGCGAAGCGGGCAATGGTAAAGAAGCGGTTGAATTAGCAAGAACATTAAAACCAGACCTTATCCTTATGGATCTGATTATGCCGGAAATGGATGGAATACAAGCAACGAAAATAATTAAAACAGAAATGCCGGAAATAAAAATTATGATGCTGACGAGTTTTTCTGACCAGGATCAAGTTATTCCAGCCTTAGAAGCAGGTGCCTCCGGCTACCAGTTAAAAGACATCGAGCCTGATGAATTGATCCTCTGTATTAAAAAAATCATCAATGGTGAAAATCAGCTTCATCCAAAAGCCACTTCACATTTACTTGCCAATTTATCGAATAAAGACAAGAAAGATGATAACAAGTTAATTTCTGAATTAACAAAGAGAGAAATGGATGTTCTCAGAGAAATTGCTAGAGGAAAGAGCAATAAGGAAATCGCCTCCTCCCTATTCATTACGGAAAAAACCGTGAAAACTCACGTTTCTAATCTTTTATCCAAACTTGAATTAGCAGACCGAACCCAAGCTGCTCTATTTGCTGTTAAGAATCAACTAGTGGAGTAAAAAAATACAGAATATTTTTATTCTTTCCTTCGTAGACTTCTTTTTCTATTCCTTTAAATTTATATGATAGAATGGAGAATACATGAAACGCTGAGGGAGAGAAAGCGAGTGTACGAATTTATTAAAGGAACCGTTGAGTTTGTAGGTCCTGAGTATATTGTAATCGAGAATAATGGAATAGGTTTCCAAATTTCAACGCCGAATCCGTTTATTTATTCTGGTAAAATGAATACTAATGTTACTGTCTATACATATCACTACGTCCGTGAGGATCTAATGGCTTTATATGGTTTCGAGTCTAGAGAAGAAAAAAAGCTGTTTACGAAATTATTAAATGTTTCAGGAATTGGACCAAAGGGTGCGCTGGCCATCTTGGCTTCGGGTGAGGTACAGCAGGTCGTTTCAGCTATCGAAAATGAAGATGAGAGCTTCTTAGTCAAGTTCCCAGGGGTCGGCAAGAAAACAGCAAGACAAATGATCCTTGATTTAAAAGGAAAATTACAGGATATTGTTCCGGATTATTTCCCGAATTTATTTAATGCCGATAAATTCGCAACACAACAATCGACTAATACCGCTTTTGAAGAGGCAGTTCTTGCATTAAAAGCCCTTGGCTACTCTGACAAAGAAGTGAAAAAGATTTCACCAGAGTTAAGAAAAGAACAGCTGTCAACCGACCAGTATATTAAAAAAGCCCTGCAGCGGCTTTTAAAATAAGGTGATTATTCATGGATGAGAGAATTATTTCTAGTGAAGCAGACCAGAGCGAAATCTCCTTAGAACAAAGCCTCAGGCCGCAAACGTTAAAACAATACATTGGTCAAGATCAAGTGAAAAAAAGTCTAGAGATTTTCATTGAGGCGGCAAGACTCCGCAAGGAAACATTGGACCATGTTCTGCTTTACGGGCCTCCTGGTTTAGGGAAGACGACTCTTGCCGTTATTATTGCCAATGAAATGGGTGTAAACATCCGGACAACCTCAGGTCCTGCCATAGAAAGACCTGGTGATTTAGCAGCGATTCTTACCGCACTCGAACCCGGTGACGTTTTGTTTATTGATGAAATCCACCGGCTGCCAAGACAGATTGAAGAGGTGCTTTATCCGGCTATGGAGGATTTTTGTCTGGATATCGTCATTGGAAAAGGACCAAGTGCCCGTTCAGTACGACTGGATCTTCCGCCGTTTACGCTTGTCGGTGCTACAACGAGGGCTGGCTCTTTATCCGCTCCGCTGCGCGATCGATTTGGAATTTTAAGCAGACTCGAGTATTATAAGGAAGACCAGTTGAAAAATATTGTTTTACGAACAGCAGATTTATTTGAAACGAAAATAGACGAACAGTCTGCTTCCGAGATTGCCAGAAGAGCGAGGGGAACCCCTAGGATTGCTAACCGTTTACTTCGCAGGGTAAGAGACTTCGCGCAGGTAAAAGGTAATGGTGAAATTGATATCGACTTGGCTCGGGAGTCATTAGAGCTTTTGCAGGTAGATAAACTCGGCCTAGACCATATTGACCATAAGCTCCTTAAAGGAATTATTGAAAGATTCCGAGGTGGACCTGTGGGGCTTGATACGATTGCAGCATCTATAGGAGAAGAATCTGAAACGATTGAAGATGTTTATGAACCGTATTTACTGCAAATTGGCTTTTTACAAAGGACACCAAGAGGTAGAATGGTAACAGAATTAGTCTATCGCCATTTCGGCATGGAGCCGCCAAAACAGTAATTTTTGATAAGTAGGGATGTATTTTATGAAGGTAGATTTATTTGATTTTCATTTGCCTGAAGAGCTGATTGCACAAGTTCCGCTTCAAAACCGGGCGGATAGCAGGTTAATGGTAGTGAATAAGGAAACATGCGTTATAAAGCATGAAATTTTTAAAAATATTAGTGAATATTTGCGTGAAGGGGATTGCCTTGTCTTAAACGATACAAAGGTACTTCCTGCACGCCTTTTTGGTGTGAAAAAGGATACTGGGGCCAAAATTGAAGTATTACTGCTAAAGCAGCTTGAGGGAGATCAATGGGAAACACTTGTGAAGCCAGCCAAGCGTATTAAAGAAGGTACAGAAATTGATTTTGGTGATGGATTACTTACCGCGGTTTGTACAGGAAGCTCTGAGCATGGCGGGCGGGTATTGGAGTTTCATTATGAAGGTATCTTTTACGAGATTTTGAATCAATTAGGAGAAATGCCATTACCGCCTTATATTAAAGAACAGCTTGAAGACAGAGACCGATATCAAACGGTGTTTGCTCGTGAGCCGGGTTCTGCCGCTGCCCCAACAGCTGGGCTTCATTTTACTGAAGAGCTGCTGAATGAAGTAAGAGAAAAAGGGGTTCATGTTGCGTTTATTACGCTTCATGTTGGACTTGGGACGTTTAGACCTGTAAGTGTGGATGATGTCCTAGAGCATGATATGCACTCCGAATTTTATATGATTACGGAAGGAACAGCACGATTGCTCAATGAAGTGCGTCAAAATGGCGGGAGAATTATTACCGTTGGAACCACATCGACCCGGACACTTGAAACCATCGCTTCCGAAAACAATGGTTCCTTTATTGAAAGCAGCGGATGGACAAATATTTTTATCTATCCTGGGTACGAATTTAAGGCTATTGATGGAATGATTACGAATTTCCACTTGCCAAAATCAACGTTGATCATGCTTGTTAGTGCGTTAGCGGGGAGAGAAAATATATTGCATGCCTATACAACTGCTGTAAATGAACACTATCGCTTTTTCAGCTTTGGCGACGCAATGCTCATCATCTAGGTTAATCATTTTTATTAACCCGAAAAAGGAGAAATATATTTGACTGCGATTCGATATGAATTTATCAAAACATGTAAGCAAACGGGTGCCCGTTTAGGAAGGGTACATACACCGCATGGTTCTTTTGACACTCCTGCATTTATGCCGGTAGGAACACTTGCAACCGTAAAAACGATGTCTCCAGAGGACTTAAAAGAAATGGGTGCTGGTATTATTTTAAGTAATACCTATCACTTATGGCTTCGTCCAGGGAATGAAATTATTAAGGAGGCTGGCGGTCTTCATAAGTTTATGAACTGGGACCGGGCGATTTTAACGGATTCTGGCGGCTTTCAGGTTTTCAGTTTGAGTGAATTCCGAAAAATTGAAGAAGAAGGTGTACATTTCCGTAACCATATGAGCGGTGAAAAATTATTTTTATCACCTGAAAAAGCAATGGAAATTCAAAATGACCTTGGTTCTGATATTATGATGGCATTTGATGAATGTCCGCCGTTCCCAGCTACCTATGAATACATGCAAAAATCAGTAGAGAGAACTTCTCGTTGGGCTGAGCGCTGTTTAAATGCTCATCAAAGACCAAATGATCAAGGTCTTTTTGGAATTGTTCAAGGTGGAGAATATGAGGAGCTTCGTAAACAAAGTGCGAAAGACCTTGTTTCTCTTGATTTTCCAGGATATGCAGTAGGTGGATTGTCAGTTGGTGAGCCAAAGGATGTTATGAATCGTGTACTTGAATTCACTACACCATTATTACCTACAGAAAAACCACGATATCTAATGGGAGTTGGGTCACCGGATTCCTTGATTGATGGAGCGATTCGTGGGATTGATATGTTTGACTGTGTCCTGCCAACACGAATAGCAAGAAATGGAACATTGATGACGAGCACTGGTCGTCTAGTGGTGAAAAACGCAAAATTTGCAAAGGATTTCGGTCCACTTGATCCAGAGTGTGATTGTTACACATGCCGAAATTACAGCAGGGCATATATTCGCCACTTAATTAAATGTGATGAAACCTTCGGAATTAGATTAACATCTTATCATAACCTATATTTTCTGTTAAGATTAATGGAGAAGGTCAGACAAGCTATCCGAGAGGACCGGCTTGGTGATTTCCGAGAAGAGTTTTTTGAACGTTATGGTTTTAACAAACCGAACGCGAAAAATTTCTAATAGATGCTAGAGTGAAAGGAGGGAAACAACATGCAAGGACTTGGTTCAATCATTCCATTAATATTAATGTTTGTATTATTTTATTTCCTACTAATTCGTCCGCAGCAAAAACGTACTAAAGCAGTTGCTCAAATGCAAAACGAATTGAAAAAAGGTGATAAAATTGTCACGATTGGCGGTTTACATGGTTTTGTCGATTCAATTGATGAAAGCAAAGTCGTGATCAAATGTGGAGACGGCAGCCGTCTAACATATGACCGTAATGCAATTCGCGAAGTAACGGAATCTGCAAAAACTTCTACAACAGCAGAAGTTTCTTTAGAGAAGTAAGATAGAAAAAAGGAAGCCATTTTGGCTTCCTTTTTCTATGCTGTTCTCGAGTTGTTTGTTGCTATATTTACCCCTAGTATTCCACCCATCATGGCAATTAACGTATAGCAAACATGGTAGATAACCTGTTCAACATCAAACAGGCGGTCAAATCCTAAATATTGGAACAAAAAGACAATAAAGCTGTAAATTAAGCCTGTTAACCCACCGATTAGCCAGCCCTTTTGCTTCCGCTTTCCACCAGAGAGAAAACCTCCTCCAAATAGTCCAATAAAGGAAACGGCGGTTACAATGTATTGAAGTGAGACTTCCCGAACAGAAGTAAATCTAAGAATAGATGCGAAAATGAGGCTGCTGACAATCGCAAATAAGAAAATAAAAATTAACCCGTACAAAATAGATGTACCAAAGCTTTTTGATTCGATTTGACTCTCCCCCTTCATGTTACCTTTCTTAGAATCAAGAAAAACAGATTCTTTCCTAGTACAAGCATATTCAGCGGTTAAAAAAATAGAATAAAAACTTTCGTGAAAATTGGGAGATAATTCCTTAATGAATAAGCTATCTTTGAGAACAATATAGTAGAATGCAAAAAAAGGGGCGGGAGTAGTGGAAGAATATATTGCGATAGCGTTTAGGACAGTGTTTTTTTATGTACTTATTTTGATTATTTTTCGCCTGATGGGAAAAAGGGAAATTGGCGAGTTAAGTATCTTGGATCTTGTTGTATTTATCATGATTGGTGAGATGGCAGTTGCTTCTATTGATGAAATCGAAGACCCTTTGATTCATACAGTCATTCCAATGGTTTTATTAATGTTCATACAAATTACATTGGCAATGGTTTCATTAAAAAGTAAAAAGTTTCGTGATCTCGTCGATGGAAAACCAACGATCATCATAAACCGGGGAAAAATTGATGAAGGTGCAATGAGGAAACAACGCTACAACTTTGATGACTTACTAACCCAATTAAGGGAAAAGGACATCAGAAGCATTGCAGATGTTGAGTTTGCCATTTTGGAATCATCAGGTAGTTTATCTGTTATCGAAAGAATGAATAATAGTGACGGGAAGCCTAAGGATGGGGATATTACCATCCCATTAATCATTGATGGCAATATTGAAGAAGAAAATTTAACCCGCATTAATAAAACCAATCTATGGCTTCGCCAGGAATTAAAGAAAATGGGATATCGCGATGTTAGAAAAATATCCTTTTGCAGTTTTGAAAATGGCAAGTTCTTTGTTGATATTATGGACGAAGAGTAAGAAGACACGCTATCTGCGTGTCTTTTCCATTCCCTATCAGGTCGGAATTAAATTACGAATGATTGGTATTCTTCTGAGTTCTTCTTTTTTTATTAGGCCAGCAAGTATTAATAGGAAAATGTAGATGAAGCTCATTTCAAAAGTGGCCGACAATACTCTTATGGCTAAATGCTCACCAAGAAGAATGTGATGAAATAACCAATAGCCAATCCAAGCAGAGATGCCCATAATGATGGCTCCTTTTAGGTAATCTCGTATGTGAAAGCTAAAAGAGATTTTCTTTAGAACAGTGGCAAAATGCAGCATTGTTACTAACACGAAACCCACAATAATACCCAATGCCACTCCAGTTATTCCGAAGGCAGGCTGTGAAGCAAGTAGAAAGATGACGGCTGTTTTGATAACAGCTCCAATTAAACTATTGATCATGGCTGCTCTAGCTAGGTTAAGTGCTTGTAATACTGCTTGAAGAGGACCCTGATAATAATAAAATAAAAAGAATGGTGCCATGATGCGAATAAAGTATGAACCTTTTGTTGAACCATACATGAGCTCCATCAATGGGTCTGCCAGCACGTAAAGAACAATAACGGACAAACCGCCGCTTAAAAAAGCAAAACGTAATGCCTGCTGCAAGCGATGTTCAATCAACTGATGGTTATTTTGTGAATTGGCTTCGCTAATAGCTGGGACAAGAGAGGTGGCTAATGAATAAGTAACAAACGAAGGCAGCATTAATAATGGCATAGCAAAACCAGTCAGAGATCCGTATTGTTTAGTAGCTTCAATAGCCACAACACCAGCAAGTGCTAAGCTATGGGCAACTACTATCGGTTCAAAAAACCACGATACTGACCCAATCATTCTGCTTCCCATTGTCGGTAAGGCGATTTCCATTAAATCTTTGAAGGTTTTCTTTCCGGAATGGACAAATTGGAAAAAATTCTTTCTTAGCTTAAATCGTTTTTTTAATTTAAAGGCAGTCAATAAATAGAGTAATGATGCAACTTCTCCAACGATGGCAGCTACCATTGCCGCGGCCGCAGCATATTCAATCCCGTAAGGCAGAAATGCTTTAGTCATAACGGCAATTAAGGTAATTCTCACAAGCTGTTCTAAAATCTGTGAGATAGCTGAAGGACGCATGTTTTGTCTGCCCTGGAAATACCCTCTTAAAACAGAGGAGACGGCGATAACAGGTACAACGGGTGCGATCGCGATTAAAGGATAAAACGTTCTTGGATCCGTAAAGAGTGTGGTAGACAGAATTGGTGCTAACAAAATGAGAGCTGGTGTAAAGATAAGTGAAAGCGAGATAGTTATAGCCAGAGAAACCACAAGAATTTTTTTTATTTCTTGGTGATTTCCTCTTGCTTCTGCTTCAGCAATATTTTTTGAAATGGCGACAGGCAGTCCCATTTGTGTTAAGGTCACAACAAGGATAAAGGTGGGAAAAGCCATCATATAGAGGCCGACCCCTTCTTCACCAATACTTCGAGCTATGACAATTCTGTTAATAAATCCAAGCACTCTCGTAATTAATCCCGCTATTAATAGGATAAAGGTCCCTTTTAAAAACTTCGACATACTACTTCCCACCTTCTCAAAAAAGAAGAATTCATATACAATTAATCTATATGCATAAGGGTGGACAAAGCATGACAAGGTGTTTTTTATTTTCAAGTTAAGATAGAGACTTAAATGTCCAGAGGGGGCAACATCATTGGAGAAAAACCACGCTTACAATCATTTTCGCACTCAGGTTGAACCAGCATTAATAAGCAAGCTGGAAGAATTTCGCCTGCTTGGTTACAAAGAAGTTTCAGAAAGTGGACTTTGGGATTTTCTAACAAGAAAGAAATGGAAGAAGATTAAAGAGGAAATTAGAATTTATGAAATTATTGATGATATCCTTTCGGTGAAGGTAAGTGATTACATCAGCTTTACGACTATTCAAACGTATAAGAACCATGATTTTAATCTAGAAGATGAAAATGAAATGAAAGAATTATTAAAATAAAAACACAATATTTTTTTTGTGACTTATCTAGTTTAAATTGACACTATTTATAAACTATTTCATAATGAAAGCAATGACTTTTTATTATTTTTATATAGGCTTTTCGTTGTAGTGCTTTGGCTTTAAGCCCTAAGGAGGAACAATACGTAATGGTTAAGCGCAGTAGAATTATCGCTTTCCTATTAGTAGTTATACTATTAGGAAGTACAATGGGTGTAACAGCAACAGGTATTTTAAAAGACATTAAACTAGGTTTGGACCTTCAAGGCGGTTTCGAGGTTTTATATGAAGTTACACCAGCAAAAAAAGGTCAGGAGATTAACAAAGAAACGTTAGCAAGTACGGCTGAGGCACTAGATAGACGGATTAATGTCCTTGGTGTTAGTGAACCGAATATTCAAATTGAAGGAGAAAATCGGATTCGTGTCCAGCTTGCTGGAGTAACCGATCAAAATGAAGCGCGGGAGATTCTATCTACACAAGCGAATCTTACTTTCCGTGATGCTAATGACCGCGTGATGATGGACGGAGCGGATTTAGCGGAGAATGGTGCGAGCCAGACTTTTGATGAAAATGGAGCACCGAGCGTTTCATTGAAGTTAAAGAGTGCTGATACATTCAAAAAAGTTACTGAAGAAATTGTAAAAATGACACCGAATAATTATCTAGTCATTTGGCTTGATTTTGAAGAAGGAAAAGATTCCTTTAAAACAGAAATCACAAAAGAAGATCCAAAGTTTTTATCCGCTCCAACCGTAAGAGAAATTTTCAACCAAAATACAGTTTCAATTGTGGGAAGCTTTACAGCTGAGGAAGCACAAGAGCTTGCATCACTATTAAATGCTGGAGCACTTCCTGTAAAGCTAACCGAAGTATACTCCACTTCCGTTGGAGCTAAATTCGGTGAACAGGCGTTAAACGAAACCATACTAGCTGGTATTATTGGGATCGCTATCATTTATTTATTTATGTTAGTTTATTATCGCTTTCCTGGATTCATCGCAACCGTTACACTATCGATCTATATTTATCTTGTTTTATTAGTTTTTGATTGGATGAATGGGGTACTAACCTTACCGGGAATTGCCGCCCTTATTTTAGGGGTCGGGATGGCAGTCGATGCCAACATTATCACCAATGAACGAATTAGAGAAGAGATTAAGGTGGGTAAATCAATTAAATCAGCCTTCCAAGCCGGTAGTAAGGGTGCTTTTACCTCCATTCTTGACTCAAACTTAACAACGATTTTAACAGCTGCGGTTCTATTCTACTTAGGGACAAGCTCGATAAAAGGATTTGCCACCATGCTATTGGTGAGTATTTTACTGAGCTTTATTACAGCAGTGTTTGGTTCCCGCCTATTATTAGGTTTGTGGGTAAACAGCGGTTTCTTAAACAAAAAGGCAGGCTGGTTCGGTGTAAAAAAATCAGCTATCAAGGATATAAGTGAAAATTTTGATACGCTTGACCTCCCGACTAGATGGGATCGATATGATTTTGTAAAGATTAGAAAATTATTTTTCATTGTTTCCGGTGCTCTTATTGCTTTGGGCTTAGTGTTAGTTCTTGTTTTCCGCCTGAATCTGTCCATCGATTTTTCAAGTGGAACACGGATTGAAGTCTTATCTGATAAACCATTAACAACAGAAATGGTTGAAGCTGCTTTTGACAAGCAGGGTATCAAACTCGATGATATTACTCTTTCAGGAGAAAACAATGAAGTTGCATCTGCACGAATGATCGGAGTTTTATCGAAGGATGAAATCGCAAAGTTGAAATCTGCTTTTCATGATGAATTTGGTACTGATCCAAGTGTTAGTACGGTTTCTCCGACGGTAGGTAAGGAGTTGGCGAAAAATGGAATTATCGCCTTAATCATTGCCTCAATCGGAATCATTATCTATGTAACAGTCCGTTTTGAATTTGCAATGGCAGTTGCAGCAATTGCTTCTCTACTTCACGATGCATTCTTTATGGTTGCCTTTTTTAGTATTACGCGCTTAGAAGTAGATTTAACCTTTATCGCCGCTGTCTTAACAATTATCGGTTATTCTATTAATGATACGATTGTTACCTTCGACAGGATGCGTGAAAACTTAACGAAGAAGAAACGACTTAAAACCTTTGAGGATATAGCGGATGTTGTAAATGTAAGTGTTCGACAAACATTAACTCGTTCAGTTAATACAGTTTTAACCGTTTTAATTACAGTTGTGGCAATGATAATCTTTGGCAGTGAATCGATCCGTAATTTCAATATCGCATTACTAGTTGGATTAATCACTGGGGTTTACTCTTCCATCTTTATTGCAACCAATCTTTGGGTAGTTCTTAAAGCAAAAGAACTTAAGAAGAAAGGTACCATTAAGACCGTAAAAGAAAAGAAAAAATACTCGGATGAACCGCAGGTATAATCCTATTAAGAACCGCAGATAACTCTGCGGTTTATTTTTATTCAAGTGGAAAATATCAATGATTGAAAGCTAAACATTGCTCCTGTATAATAGTAAAGTCTGAGGGGTGAACGCATGTTAAAGTCGAAAACTAGATGGATTGTTCGTAAATCTGATCAACAACTAGTAAAAACTCTCGAAAATGAATTGAAAATTACGCCACTTGTTGCGTCGCTGCTTATCAACCGCGGATTAAATACCGTTGATTCTGCACGGTATTTTTTATATGGAAAAGAGCAATTTCATGACCCTTATCTATTAAAAGGCATGGAAACAGCCGTAAACAGAATTCGGCAGGCAATAGAAAATCAAGAACCTATATTAATATTTGGAGATTATGATGCGGATGGTGTGAGCAGTACGACCGTATTAATGCTTACGCTCAAGGATCTGGGGGCTAATGTCCAATTTTATATACCCAATCGTTTTACGGAAGGATATGGTCCGAATGAACCAGCCTTTCGAAGTGCAGCTGAATCTGGAATAAAATTAATTATTACTGTAGATACAGGTATTTCTGCTATACACGAAGCAGGTATTGCAAAGGAACTTGGTATTGACTTAATTATCACGGATCACCATGAACCTGGTCCCGTTTTACCGGAAGCATTGGCGATTATTCATCCTAAACTTCCAGATAGTATTTATCCTTTTCGTGAACTTGCTGGGGTAGGTGTGGCCTTTAAATTAGCTCATGCCCTTTATGGAGAACTTCCAGAGCATTTACTCGAAATTGCTGTTATTGGTACCATCGCAGATTTGGTTTCGTTAAAAGACGAAAATCGTCTTATTGCCAAAAAAGGTTTGGAAAAGCTTAAAGTTACTAAAAATAAAGGTCTAAGAGCTATTTTAAAAGTAGCAGGTGTAGATCAACAGAACATTAACGAAGAAACTATCGGCTTTACGCTAGCGCCAAGAATCAATGCTGTCGGCAGATTAGAAAATGCTGATATGGCTGTAGACCTTTTGCTTACAGATGACCCTCTTGAAGCGGAAAACTTAGCACAAGAAATGGACGATTTAAATAAAACAAGGCAGTCAATTGTCAACTCTATTACACTTGAGGCCATTGAAGAGGTTGAAAGAAACTATCCTATTGATTCGAATTCAGTACTCGTGATTGGTAAAGAAGGCTGGAATGCTGGTGTAATTGGCATCGTTGCTTCTAGATTAGTTGAAAAGTACTACCGTCCGACAATTGTCCTTAGTTTTGACCCTGAAAAAGGTTTGGCCAAGGGTTCAGCTCGAAGTATTGCAGGTTTTGATTTATTTAAAAATCTATCAACATGCCGTGATATCCTTCCACATTTTGGCGGACATCCTATGGCTGCTGGAATGACGCTAAAGCTAGAAAATGTTTCAGATCTTCGTCAAAGATTAAATCTTTTGGCTAATGAACAGTTAACAAAAGAAGATTTTGTTCCAATTACTTTACTCGATCATCAAATAAATGTGGAAGAAATTAACTTATCCTCATTGGATGAATTAAATCTTCTTGCTCCATTTGGAATGGACAACCCGAAGCCGAAGGTCTTAATTAGTAATGTCCAAGTATCCACGATGAGAAAGATTGGTTCTGAACAAAATCATTTGAAAGTATTGGTAAATGATAATGGTGCTAACCTAGATGGGATTGGGTTCGGACTCGGACAGTTAGTGGACCATATTTCACCAGCTTCAAAAATTTCTATAATAGGTGAATTAGCTATCAATGAGTGGAATAATATCCGTAAACCACAAATTTTTATCCAGGATGTTGCCGTTGAATCATGGCAATTATTCGATCATCGCGGGGTCAAACGGATTCACTCGATGGTGAATACCATCCCGAAGGAAAAACGGACATATATTATTTTTAACAAAGAACAGCTTGAAAAAATGGATTCGGCTTTAACGAGTGAGGCAATACTGATTCAAAATGAAACCGATGCGAAAGCCTTCGACTCCCATCAAGCCAATGTGGTACTCGTTGACCTTCCGCCATCAAAGGACATCCTTTGTCACTTATTTAATGGAAGGCACCCTGCGCGGATTTATGCCTATTTCCATAAAGAATCGAGTGATTTCTTCAGTACTCTGCCAACAAGAGACCATTTTAAATGGTTTTATGGTTTGTTATTAAAAAAAGGTCCGATTGATTTAGGGCGACATGGGGACGAAATTGCCAAGCACCGCGGCTGGTCGACAGAAACGATAACCTTTATGTCAAAGGTGTTTTCTGAACTAGATTTTGTTACAATAAACAATGGATTTATTACTTTGAATAAACAATCACAAAAGCGTGACCTAACTGACTCAATTACCTACCAAACAAAACAGTCTCAATATGCACTTGAAAGAGATTTATTATTTTCATCCTTTCAGCAATTAAAAAGCTGGTTTGATGAGGTTATTGAGGAATCGGTTCAAATTGAGGAGGCAATAAAGTAATGGACTTAAAGCAATTTATCGCAATCGTACCGGATTATCCGAAACCAGGAATTACATTCAAAGATATTACTCCATTAATGAACGATGGAGAAGCATATAAGTATGCAACGGACCAAATTGTTGAATATGCAAAAGATAAACAAATAGATTTAATCGTTGGTCCAGAGGCAAGAGGGTTTATTATTGGCTGCCCTGTATCCTATGCCCTTGGTATTGGCTTTGCACCCGTTCGTAAGGAAGGCAAACTTCCGCGTGATACAGTGAAAGTTAGCTATGGATTGGAATATGGAAGTGATGTTCTAACCATTCATAAGGACGCGATTCAGCCTGGGCAACGAGTTTTGATTACGGATGATCTGTTAGCGACAGGTGGAACGATTGATGCAACCATTCAATTAGTTGAGCAGCTTGGCGGTGTGGTTGCTGGAATTGCTTTTCTCGTAGAATTAACCTACCTCGAAGGCCGTAAAAAGCTTGAAGGGTATGACATCATGACATTGATGAATTATTAATAGTAATGAGGGCACTCGTAACTGAGTGCTCTCTTGTTATAAGAGGAGAAATATTATTTTTATCATATTTCGACACTTTTTTCGCAAAATACAGTAAAATAGGTATCAAACCCTTTACATCTGTGTATTTTTTTTCGATAATAGTAACATTCATTAGTAACTAGTTAAGATAGTAAAACATTTAATAATATAGGTTTGTTTTGTAAAATAGATGTTAAAATCCTAAAGCCGATTTTAACGTGGAACAAACTATTTTGTGCTTGGAATTAAGATTGCAAGCTCTTTTAAGAAAAGAGCCTTAATAAAAAATGAGACGAAAAATAAGGTGATTTTATGGCGAACGATCAAGTGCTAACTGCCGAACAAGTCATCGACAAGACGAGGGCATATTTAAACGAGGAGCATTGTGAATTTGTAAAAAGAGCGTACGAATTCGCAAAACATTCTCATCGTGAACAATATAGAAAGTCGGGAGAGCCTTACATTATCCATCCCATTCAGGTTGCTGGAATTCTTGCGGACCTGGAGATGGATCCTGAAACGGTTGCTGCTGGTTTTCTTCATGACGTTGTTGAAGACACTGATGTCACCTTATTGGACATCGAGAATGAATTTAATGACGAAGTGGCCATGCTTGTCGACGGAGTTACGAAATTAGGGAAAATTAAATATAAATCACACGAGGAACAACAGGCAGAGAACCACAGAAAAATGTTTGTGGCAATGGCCCAGGATATCCGCGTTATTTTGATTAAGCTTGCTGATCGTTTGCATAATATGAGAACGCTTAAGCACCTTCCTGTTGAGAAGCAGCGTCGGATTTCAAATGAAACACTTGAAATCTTTGCACCTTTGGCCCATCGTCTTGGTATTTCTAAGATTAAGTGGGAGTTGGAAGATACTGCCTTAAGATACTTAAATCCACAACAATATTACCGTATCGTAAACTTGATGAAAAAGAAGCGGGCAGAACGGGAGCAATACTTAGTCGATGTTATGGACGAGGTTCGTGACAGAATGAAGGAAGTGTCCATTAATGCGGAGCTTAATGGAAGACCTAAACATATCTATAGCATATACCGGAAAATGGTTCAGCAAAATAAACAGTTTAGTGAGATCTATGATTTACTTGCCGTTCGAATTGTAGTGAATAGTATTAAGGATTGCTACGCCGTGCTAGGAATCATTCACACGTGCTGGAAGCCAATGCCTGGGCGTTTTAAGGACTATATTGCTATGCCGAAGCCTAATATGTATCAATCCCTTCACACAACGGTCATTGGTCCTAAAGGCGATCCACTAGAGGTTCAAATTCGCACGTCTGAAATGCACCGAATTGCAGAATTCGGTATTGCAGCCCACTGGGCGTATAAAGAAGGGAAAGCACTTAGTGATACAACTTCTTACGAACAAAAATTAACATGGTTTAGAGAAATCCTTGAATTCCAAAATGACACTGCCAATGCAGAAGAATTTATGGAGTCACTAAAAATTGATTTATTCTCCGATATGGTATTTGTGTTCACTCCAAAAGGTGATGTAATTGAATTACCGTCTGGTTCTGTTCCGATTGATTTTGCTTATCGAATTCATTCTGAAATTGGCAATAAGACGATTGGGGCAAAAGTAAACGGTAAAATGGTTACGCTGGATTATCGGCTTAAGACAGGTGACATTATCGAAATTCTTACCTCTAAGCACTCTTATGGACCAAGCCAAGACTGGTTAAAGCTTGCGCAAACATCACAGGCTAAAAATAAGATTCGTGCATTCTTTAAGAAACAGCGTCGGGATGAAAATGTCGATAAGGGAAAAGAGCTTGTTGAAAAAGAAATTCGCGGGATGGAATTTGATTTAAAAGAGATCTTAACTGCAGATAATTTGAAGAAGGTAGCCGAAAAGTTTAATTTTGCCAATGAAGACGATATGTATGCAGCTGTCGGCTATAATGGTGTAACCGCATTGCAGGTAGCTAACCGCTTAACTGAAAAATGGCGGAAAAAGCGAGATCAGGAGCAATCGGCAACCATTACCAATGCCATTTCTGATATGAAGGCTTTCCCTTCAACGAAAAAGAGGGAATCCGGTGTTCGTGTTGCTGGGATTGATAATTTGTTAATCCGCTTGTCAAGATGCTGCAATCCTGTCCCAGGTGACGAAATTGTCGGCTTCATTACGAAGGGCCGCGGTGTTTCTGTTCACCGAGCTGATTGTACCAATATTGACTCTAATGATGCGCAAACCAGGTTAATACCTGTTGAGTGGGAATCCTCCTTAAATGACCGGAAAGAGTATAATGTTGATATTGAAATTAGTGGTTATGACCGCCGTGGTCTTTTGAATGAGGTCCTGCAGGCGGTAAACGAGACAAAAACCAATATTTCAGCTGTTTCTGGCCGATCTGACCGCAATAAGATGGCAACGATTATCATGTCTATTGCCATTCATAATGTCAGCCATTTGCAACGGGTTGTTGAGCGAATCAAACAGATACCAGATATCTATTCCGTTCGCCGGATTATGAATTAAGGAGTTTTTTGAAATGCGAGTAGTGGTGCAGCGCAGTAAAAATGCAAAGGTAACTGTAGATGGAGAAATAACAGGTCAGATTTCTAAAGGACTTGTCCTCCTTGTAGGTGTCACACATCAAGATAAAGAGGAGGACGCTGCCTTCTTAGCGGAAAAAATCGTTAATCTACGGATTTTTGAAGATGACGCTGGAAAGATGAATTTATCTTTATTAGAAGTTGGCGGTGAAATCCTTTCTGTCTCTCAATTCACTTTGTATGGGTATTGCCGCAAAGGAAGACGGCCTAATTTCATGGAAGCCGCAAGACCGGAACAGGCGATTCAGCTCTATGAAGTATTCAATGGTTTATTACGTGAAAAAGGTATCAAGGTTGAAACAGGGATCTTTGGAGCGATGATGGATGTTGAATTAATCAATGACGGCCCCGTTACACTAATTGTTGAGAGTAAAGGATAAAAAATGCTTGGCACTTTAATAGCTGCCAAGCATTTTTTTATTTTTCTTTAAAATATCTAGCTAATCCGTTATAAATACCGGTGGCTGCATTTTCTTGGAATTGACCGGAGGTCAGCGTCATTTCTTCAGCTGAATTACTTAGGTACCCCAGCTCCATAAGGACTGCTTGTCTTTGATTTTCACGAACGACATGATAATCACCCGAGCGGACCCCGCGGCTTTTTAATTTTGTTTGCGAATTGGTTGAGTTATAAACATATTCTGCGAGTTTTTTTTGATAGGAATGATAGTAGTAGCCTGTCATTCCCCGGACGCTTCGATCCAGGTTACTATCATAATGTAGGCTGAGAAAGGCATCTGCCTGATGGATACTCGCGAGTCTTACCCTTGATGGCAGCGGAAGATACGAATCGTTACTTCTTGTAAGAAATACATTTGCGCCAGCCGCTTTTAACTTATCAGATAAAAGTTGGGCAGTCCTTAGTGTTAATTCTTTCTCAAGGGTTCCACTCGATCCTGTTGCCCCATTGTCAACTCCGCCATGACCGGGATCAATGACAATGGTTTTGTACTTTAGATAACCTTCTGACCCTTGTTTATCAATACCCGGACCTGTGCCATTGGTAGTTACAAGCCAGCCTGCAATATATCCATTACTACCATTCGACAATTTAATTTCATACCAATCATTTTCGACACTTATTATGTGAAAGGACTCACCTTCATTTACTCGCTGTAGAACAGTGGATTGTACGGTGGGATCCTTTCTGATATTGGTACCATTATGTAGGATTGTTACTTTGCTATCTTTGGCAATTTTGCTCGATTTTTCTTTATCTTTATTAAAATACCAGCCTGCTGCCCAGCCTGTTTTTCCTGATTTATATTCGATTTTGATCCAATTATTTACCTCATCAAGAATGGCAAACTCTTGTCCTTTTGAAACGGAACCAATAATCTTTGAATTTAAGGAAGAACCGTCACGGACACTAAGAGAGCTGGCTGTTACCTTCCCAATTATTCCAGTAGTTTTAGATGGCTGACTTTGAGTCCCTATTTGAACAAATTCACTACTTACCCATGCACTTTGGCCAGAGTATTTAATTTCCAGCCAATTATTCTTTTTTGAATAAATACTAACTGTTGTCCCCTTTGATAGTTTGCCAATAATACTTCCTTTGGTAGAAGGCTCATCTCGAATATTCAATGTATCTGTAACAATACCTTTATCGATGGATTTATTATTATTATTATTATTATCTTCTTTCGAATTAGTGCTATTACTTTTTAAATCCATGAATTCTCTTGCAACCCAGCCTTCACCAAAAGATGCAGAGATTTTTAACCAGTTTTCATTCTCATCAAGAACGCTGACAGCTTGTCCTTTATTTAAATAGCCTGTGATACGGAAGCTGGTTCCAGGGCCGGAGCGCACTCGTAATTGATTGGTATTGGCTGTAGCACTCATATTTTTTGAATTACTAGAGCTGCTAGTGGTTGTTCCATTAGAGGATTTAGTTACAACCCAGTTGGCAATCCAGCCTGTCTTCGCAGTTGAAAGCTGAATTTGGATCCAATCATCTTTTTCTTTAATAATCGTAAATTTTTCGCCCTTTTTTCCTTGCTTCACAAGCTGATAGCTTAGGCCTGGACCATTACGGATGTTAACCGTACTCTCAGCAATGGTGACCGTCCTGTTTGCTGCCACACCTATGTCCTGTGGGAGGAATACAGCAAAAACTAATGTGAAACATACTACTAATAGTATAAATCTCTTTATCATCCTCTCTCTCCCTTCACAATATCTATAATTTTATCGTAAAGCAGAGTGAAAATCATTCCTTATTTGCTAAATTTCGCCTTTTTGGCGAAAAACTTGTCTTTCATGAAAGTTTTTTATAGGAATGGAAATAATAGAAACTATAGTGATGATAAAGAGGTGATTGAGGGATGAGATCGAGCGATAAGTCAAATAGTATCCAATCAGTTGACAGCAGGCTTTTTGGAGTGGATTTTCATGATTTTATTCAAAGAGAACAAAATAATACTACGTTTGAGCTTGCCTCCGAATTTGGACTAACGATTGGCGATGTTAGAAAGTTGAAAAAACATTTGGAGAGATCCTAAATCCTTCTTGACATTGGATTCAATGCTCCGTATTATTATATAAATAATAAACATGGCGATAACCAATGATGGAGCATAGTAATTAAGGTTAAACATGACAAGAGAGGAAATGCCCTGGGCTGAAAGCATTTCTACATGATTCTTAATGAATGAACACTCCTTAGGCTTCTCTCTGAAAAAGGTTCCTTTAGTCGGAATACTTCCGCCTCTGTCGGAATGAATTCCGCCTTTAGTAGGAGAAGAACGTGAGCAGGCGTTAACTGTAAAAGAGGAAGTGCATAGATTGTTTATGCCTTCAACTAGGGTGGCACCGCGGGATTATAACTCTCGTCCCTTGTATTTATTTATACAAGGGACGGGAGTTTTTTGTTTTTATAAAGGTTTTACATAAATTAGAAACGGTAAGGAGGAATCTGCTATGTCTATTAGCATTCCAAGAGGCACACAGGATATTCTACCTGGAGAGGTAGAAAAGTGGCAGCTGATTGAAGCAAAAGCGAGAGAGCTTTGTGAGAAATATCAATATCAAGAAATTCGGACTCCAATCTTTGAACATACAGATCTATTTGCAAGAGGTGTAGGTGATACTACTGATATTGTACAGAAAGAAATGTACTCATTTGATGATCGCGGCGGCCGCAGCCTTACGTTAAGACCAGAAGGAACGGCAGCAGTGGTAAGGGCGTTTGTTGAGAAAAAAATGTTTGGTTATCCAAATCAGCCCGTTAAGCTTTACTATATGGGACCCATGTTTCGATACGAACGCCCACAGGCAGGACGGTTCCGTCAGTTTGTTCAATTTGGTATCGAAGCATTAGGCAGTAACGATCCTGCAATTGATGCAGAAGTCATTTCACTTGCAATCAATTTATACAAGGAAATGGGTTTGAAAAAGTTAAAGCTTGTGATCAATAGTCTTGGAGATAAGGAGAGCAGAACCGCTCACCGCAATGCGCTAGTGAATCACTTTCAGCCGAGAATCGGGGAGTTTTGCCACGATTGTCAAAACCGTCTGGAGAAAAATCCATTGCGGATTCTCGATTGCAAACAGGATCACAATCATGAATTAATGAAATCTGCACCGTCGATTATTGATTATCTAAATGATGAATCGAAGGCATATTTTGAAAAGTTACAGAAGTATTTAACACAATTGGATATTGCGTTTGTAGTCGATCCCAACCTAGTTCGCGGTTTGGATTATTATAATCACACTGCTTTTGAAATAATGAGTGACGCAGAGGGCTTTGGAGCTATTACCACTTTATGCGGCGGGGGTCGTTATAACGGATTGGCCGAAGAAATGGGCGGACCAGAAACCCCGGGAATTGGTTTTGCCATGAGTATTGAACGTTTCCTTGCAGCACTAAATGCTGAAGGAATTGAGCTTGAAATCAATCAAGGTATTGATTGCTATATCGCTTCCCTTGGTGAAGAAGCAAAGGATTATACAGTAGGGCTTCTACAGAAGCTGCGCCTTGCAGGTGTTTCCGCAGAAAGAGATTATTTAAATCGAAAAATCAAAGCACAATTTAAAGCAGCTGACCGACTGAATGCAAAATATGTTGCCGTTCTCGGTGACGACGAGCTTACTAACAATAAAATTAACCTTAAAAATATGGCTACAGGCGAGCAAGAAGAAATAGAGTTAACACGATTTGTGGAATATTTTCAAGAACTTAAGAGATAGAGGAGAGGATCTTCATGTATGGGAGAACGTATTTTTGTGGCGATGTACCAGAGTCTGCAATTGGTGAGAAAGTAACACTTAAAGGCTGGGTAGCAAAACGCCGGGACCTAGGTGGATTAATTTTTATCGATTTACGCGATCGTACAGGTATTGTCCAGGTTGTTTTCAATCCGGATTTATCGAAAGAAGCACTGCAAACTGCGGAAAAGATTCGTAGTGAGTATGTTCTAGATATACAGGGAACGGTAATTGCCCGTGAGGAAGGAACGATTAACCCAAATTTAAAAACTGGCAAAATTGAAGTTCAAGCTGAAATGGTAACGATTATTAACGAAGCGAAAACACCGCCGTTTACCATTACAGATAAAACGGATGCATCAGAGGATATTCGTCTTAAATACCGCTATTTAGATTTCCGTCGTCCGGTGATTTTTGAAACATTAAAAATGCGTCATCAAGTGACAAAGCAAATCAGAGATTTCCTTGACTCTGAAGGATTCCTAGATATTGAAACACCGATTTTAACCAAAAGTACTCCTGAAGGTGCACGTGACTATCTCGTTCCAAGCCGTGTACATCCTGGTGAGTTCTATGCACTTCCACAATCACCACAGTTATTCAAGCAGCTATTAATGCTTGGCGGGATTGAGCGTTATTATCAAATTGCACGCTGTTTCCGTGATGAAGACTTACGTGCTGACCGTCAGCCGGAGTTTACACAAATTGATATTGAAACAAGTTTCCTTGGTCAAGAAGATATCTTGGGCTTAATGGAAAAAATGATGACTGGGCTGATGAAGGAAGTAAAAGGACTTGAAATTCCTGCTCCGTTTCCACGAATGACCTATGATGAAGCGATGAGCCGTTTTGGTTCAGATAAACCAGATACTCGTTTTGGCCTTGAACTAGTTGATCTTTCTGAGGTTGTTAAAGATTCAGGCTTTAAAGTATTTGCAGCTGCTGTTGCTAATGGCGGTCAAGTAAAAGCCATTAATGTGAAAGGCGGGGCTGAGAAATACTCACGTAAGGATATTGATGCCCTAACAGAATTTGTAGGGGTTTATGGTGCAAAAGGTCTAGCTTGGCTGAAAGTAGACGCAGAGGGATTAAAAGGTCCGATTGCAAAGTTCTTTGTTGAAGAGGATTCCCAAGCGTTAACAACGGTTTTAAATGCTAAAGAGGGTGACTTACTATTATTCGTTGCCGACAAGAAAAATGTCGTTGCTGACGCTTTAGGTGCACTCCGCTCTAAGCTTGGAAAAGAATTAGGGTTAATCGACCAAAGTAAGTTTAACTTTTTATGGATTACAGATTGGCCGCTTCTTGAGTATGGTGAAGAAGAAGGACGTTACTATGCGGCCCATCATCCATTCACGATGCCGGTAAGAGAAGACTTGCCTTACTTAGATACAGACCCTGCTAGAGTTCGTGCACAGGCCTATGATCTGGTATTGAATGGTTATGAGCTCGGAGGCGGTTCACTGAGAATTTTTGAGCGTTCTGTTCAAGAAAAAATGTTTAAAGTTCTTGGTTTTACTCCTGAAGAGTCTCAAGAACAATTTGGTTTCTTGTTAAATGCTTTCGAATACGGTACGCCGCCACATGGCGGGATTGCTCTTGGTTTGGACCGTTTGGTTATGCTGCTGTCAGGCAGTACGAACCTGCGTGATACCATTGCTTTTCCAAAA
This sequence comes from Bacillus sp. 7884-1, assembly GCF_002272245.1. Taxonomy (GTDB): domain Bacteria; phylum Bacillota; class Bacilli; order Bacillales; family Cytobacillaceae; genus Neobacillus. The sequence continues at coordinate 28,632 of NZ_NPDD01000157.1, forward strand.
ACGGCAAGCGCCGCAGACTTGTTAACCAATGCACCAGGTGAAGTTTCAGAAGCCCAATTAAAAGAACTTCACTTGTCACTAAATGTTACCAATAAAAATGAATAAAACGCTTTCATAATCCCTTGAATGGTTTTTTAATCTATGGTATTATAAAGTCAATCAAATAAGTGTCCTGAAATGTTCGTTGTATTACCTAACTTTTGACCAACATTATTTCTTCGGGAGTCTGAAGTCTTCAAGCAGCGTAAAAGCCTCAACCTATACGGTTAAAGGGACTTACATAAACTTGGAACAAGACACCCACCTGCGAGAGTGGCGGGATCAAAAGAAGGAACAAGCGCGACGGCACCATTGGGACCCTTATAAAAATAGTCTCCTGCATAAGCAGGGGGCTATTTTTATTTTTGTTGCTTATCATTTTCGAATTCCTATAGAAATACTTGAATTTATAGAGGAGTATGTTATATTTTTTTAGTGTTAAAGATATAGATAAGTCTAATTTAATTTCTGGAGGATCCACATGCTGCATCAATTTTCTCGTAATGAACTTGCCATTGGCAAAGAAGGCCTAGATATCATGAAGAACAGTACAGTTGCTGTACTAGGCATTGGCGGTGTAGGCTCATTTGCTGCTGAAGCTCTTGCTCGTTCTGGAGTTGGAAAGCTTATACTAGTTGATAAAGATACAGTTGATATTACCAATGTCAACCGTCAGCTTATCGCCTTGTTATCAACAATTGGACAAGAAAAAGCTGAACTGATGAAAGAACGTATTAAAGATATTAATCCTGATTGTGAAGTTATCGCCTTAAAAATGTTTTATACAGAGGAGACGTATGAAGAATTTTTTAACCATGGTTTAGATTTTGTCGTTGATGCTTCTGATACCATTATTTATAAAATTCATCTCATGAAAGAGTGTCTAAAAAGAAATATACCCATCATCTCGAGCATGGGTGCAGCCAACAAAATGGACCCAACTCGCTTCAAAATTGCTGATATTTCTAAAACACATACAGATCCAATCGCTAAGGTAATCCGTACGAAGCTCCGCAAGGAAAGAATCCATAAAGGCATTCCGGTAGTCTTTTCTGATGAAAGCCCGATTGTTATTCGTGAGGATGTCAAAAAAGAGGTGGGGAATGAGAATGCTCCTATTCGAAAGGCACAAATGCCGCCATCCTCAAATGCCTTCGTTCCTTCTGCTTGCGGGTTGATTATGGCAAGCTATGTGGTTCGAGAGCTGTTAGCCGACATCAAAATTACAAGAGTATCTGACGAAAAATAATTAGCTAGCCCCGAAGGTAAAAGGTCGGGGCTATTTTTTTATAAAAATGTTAAATTTACCTATTATGCGTTAAACTTGATAAAGAGAGGGGGAGGTTTTTTGGAATCAATTGTAGTATTAAAAGATGTTACCAAAGTAATTAAAGGACGAACGATAATAGATAATATCAGTTTCGAAGTAAATAAAGGAGAAGTCTTCGGATTTCTTGGCCCCAATGGAGCGGGTAAAACAACCACGATTCGAATGATTGTCGGATTAATGGATATTACCTCAGGTGATATCACAATCGATGGTTATAGTATCAAATCAAAATTTGAAGATGCGGTAAGACATGTTGGAGCCATCGTTGAAAATCCGGAAATGTACAAGTTTCTAAGCGGCTACCAAAACCTCATTCATTATGCGCGGATGGTAAAAGGAATATCCAAGGAAAAGATTGATGAAACTGTAAAGCTTGTGGGCTTAACGGATAGAATTCATGATAAAGTGAAGACCTATTCCCTAGGCATGCGGCAACGACTAGGTTTGGCTCAATGTCTTTTGCATGATCCTAAAGTATTGATTCTGGATGAACCGACAAACGGACTGGATCCTGCAGGCATAAGAGAAATCCGTGATTACATACGCCGCCTTGCAAGGGAGAGAAATATGGCGGTGATAGTATCGAGCCATATTCTTTCAGAAATGGAAATGATGTGTGACCGTATTGGTATTATTCAAAATGGTAGTCTCATTGATGTTCAATTGATACAAGAATTTGTACACGGGACTAGCGCGAGTTTTGAGTTCGAGGTTATTCCTAGTGAAAAAGCTTTGACCTTTCTGAAAAACAACTTCCCTACTATCTTAGTAACCCATTCACGGAACGGTATTACCATGGAACTAGCAAAAAATGAAGTACCTGCAATGGTAAAGGCGTTCGTTGAAGAAGAAATTCAAGTGTTTGGGATTAGAGAAGTTTCCAAAACATTAGAGGACCGCTTCCTTGAAGTGACAGCAGATAAGGGGGCTATCGATCATGATTAATTTAATTCGTAATGAATTAATGAAGATTTTTAGAAGACCAGGAACCTATGTAATGATTGGGATACTAGTAGTGATTGTCTCTATTACAGGTGTTTTTATGAAGTATAACCTAGTTGAAGAAGAACCTAATGTCACGGAAGATTGGAAACCAGTATTGCAACAGGAAAATGAAGCACTGAAAAGCCAACTAGAATCTAGTCCAATAAAATTGGAGCAGGATTTCTATAAGAAACAAATTGCTATCAATGAATACAGGTTAGCGCATGATATTCCTTTTAGAGAAAAGTATAATGTCTGGTCTTTTGTAAAAGACAGTTCAGAGCTTATTCTTTTAGCCGGTTTGTTTACGATAGTAGTGTCTGCAGGAATTGTTGCAAGTGAATTTAATTGGGGAACGATTAAGCTGCTGCTAATTCGTCCAATCAATCGAAGTAAAATATTACTGTCGAAATATCTAACTGTCTTGTTGTTTGCTTTGTTGATGATTGGAATCTTATTTGGTTTTTCAGCCATTCTTGGCGCTATTCTTTTCGGATTCCCAGAACAAACACTGCCGTATTTGAATTATTTCAATGGTAAAGTAACCGAGCAGCACATTATCGTTTACTTAATCATTTACTATGGATTAGGCTCGATCGATATGATTATGTTGACTACAATGGCCTTCATGATTTCATCTGTCTTCCGAAACAGTTCGCTTGCTATTGGATTATCATTATTTTTAATGTTTACGGGCAGTCAGTTCACCGCTCTTATTTCAATGAAGTTTGATTGGGCAAAATACATTCTCTTTGCCAATACCAATCTAATGCAGTATATCGAGGGAACCCCGCTGCTTGAGGGGATGACGATGTCATTCTCGATTATCATCCTTATTATCTACTTCGTGATTTTTCAATTTTTGGCTTTTTATGTATTCAATAAGAGAGATGTTGCTGCTTAAAATACAAAACCTCTGGGAATCCCCCAGAGGTTATTTTTTTCGTAATAATTTTTCATATACCATTGCCATTGCTTGTTCAAATTTCCCGGTTTTCTTGGGGTGGTAGTATTGTTTGTTTTTTAATTTGTTCGGCAGGTATTGCTGCGGAACCCAGCCAGATTCATAGTCATGTGGATATAAGTAGCCAATTCCTCTTCCCAGCTCTTTTGCGCCTTTATAGTGAGCGTCACGTAAATGATCTGGCACTTCCCCGATGTTTCCTTTTTGGATATCAGCAAGGGCCTCACTAATTGCAATCACGGCTGAATTGGATTTAGGCGACAAACATAATTCAATGACAGCGTTAGCCAGGGGTATTCTAGCTTCGGGAAAACCAATTCTTTCAGAGGTTTCAATGGAGGCCAATGTGCGTGCACCTGCCTGTGGACTTGCTAGACCAACATCTTCATAGGCAATAACAAGTAATCTTCTGCTAATACTTTGCAGATCTCCGGCTTCAATTAATCTCCCAAGGTAATGCAAAGCTGCATTTACATCACTTCCGCGAATTGATTTCTGGAATGCTGAAAGCACATCATAGTGCCCATCTCCGTCTTTATCCGAGCCATAGCTTTTCTTTTGCATGCATTCTTCTGCACTTTTTAAATCGATATGGATAGCTTCCTCGTCATCCTTGTCGGTTGATAGAACAGCTAATTCTAGGGCATTCAGGGAGCTGCGGACATCTCCATTGGATGCGGTGGCAAAATGAGTTAAGGCTTCTTCCGTAATATCTATCTGCAGCTTTCCGAAACCGCGTTCTTCGTCCTCAATTGCACGTATTAAGGCAAGTTTCACCTCATCTGGGGTTAACGGTTTGAGTTCGAAAATTTGACATCTGCTGCGAATCGCAGGATTAATAGCATGATAAGGATTACTCGTAGTTGCACCAATAAGTGTTATCATACCATTTTCTAAAAATGGTAATAGGAAATCCTGTTTTCCTTTATCGAGTCTGTGGACTTCATCCAGAAGCAGCATGACTTTTCCGGACATTTTCGCCTCTGCTGCGACTATTTCCATGTCCTTTTTATTGCTGGTGACAGCGTTAAGAGTACGGAAGGCATATTTGGTACTTCCAGCAATCGCGCTGGCAATCGAGGTTTTACCTATTCCTGGCGGTCCATATAAAATCATCGATGTCAGCTGTTTAGCCTTCACCATTCGGGCAATAATTTTATCATCTGCCACTAGATGCTGCTGTCCAACGACTTCTTCAATTGTTCTAGGGCGCATTCGAAATGCTAGCGGCTTTTGCTGCATAATCCATCTCTCCAACTAAATAAATGAGTTCCCTTTAACTCTACCATTTTCGGGATGGAAAAGCATAATAAAGTACAATATGATATAATTGCTAATGCCTATCAAATTACTGTGTATTTAATAATGAATAAAATAATAGAGGTGTATTAAATGAGAATTTCAACAAAAGGACGATATGGATTGACAATAATGATAGAACTAGCGAAAAATCAAGGAGAGGGGCCAACTTCTCTTAAATCAATTGCTCAAGCAAACCAATTATCTGAACATTATCTAGAACAGCTTATTGCTCCACTAAGAAATGCAGGATTAGTAAAAAGCATCCGAGGTGCTTATGGTGGATATATTCTTGCTGATGTTCCTTCTAAAATTACTGCTGGTGATGTCATTCGTGTACTTGAAGGACCCATTACACTTGTGGAAGGAATCGAAGATGAGGAGCCGGCGCAGCGTGAGCTGTGGATCCGTATTCGTGATGCCATTAAATCTGTTCTCGACAATACTACTCTTGAGGATTTAGCTAGTCATAGCAACGATACAGAGACAGACGGTTATATGTTTTACATTTAATGTTAAAAGTAGAATAGAGAATTATTTTGATTGAAGGTGGAATAATGGAAAAAATCTATCTCGACCATGCTGCTACTACTCCGATGCACCCAAGGGTAATTGAAAAGATGATGGAGGTTATGAGCCATAACTTTGGTAATCCATCAAGTATTCATTCTTTCGGAAGAGAAGCACGACATTATTTAGACTTGGCACGAGAAACCTTGGCTAAGAGTATTGGCGCAAAGGAAAATGAGATTATTTTTACAAGCGGCGGGACAGAAGCTGATAATATGGCTTTATTTGGTGTTGCTGAGAGCTATCAGCATAAAGGTAAGCACATCATAACGACTCAAGTTGAACACCATGCAGTGCTTCATGCCTGCCAACGATTAGAAAAAATAGGCTTTGAAGTAACGTATTTACCAGTGGATGAAACAGGGATAATTTCTCTTAATGAGTTTAGCAGGGAATTAAGGGAAGATACTATATTGGTTTCAATCATGTACGGAAATAATGAAGTGGGAACCATTCAGCCTATAAACGAAATTGGAGAACTTCTCAAATCTCATCAGGCATTGTTTCACACAGATGCTGTCCAGGCTTATGGAATCGAAGAAATCAATGTGGATGAACTGAATGTCGATTTATTGTCTGTATCTGCTCATAAGATTAATGGCCCGAAGGGAACGGGTTTCCTTTTTGTACGTGAAAAGGTCAAGTTAGTTCCTCGTGCCTTTGGCGGTGAGCAGGAACGAAAAAGACGAGCTGGTACGGAAAATGTTGCAGCCATTGTCGGTTTTCAAGAAGCGGCAATAGTCGCAGCACAAGAACGCTCTGCGAAACGGGAAAATTATCAAGGATTTAAAAAAACCTTTATCGAACACTTGACTGAACATAATGTAAAGTTTTCCATAAACGGATTGCTTGAAACTTCCATGCCTCATGTATTAAACTTAAGCTTTCCGGGAACGAACGTGGAAGCAATGCTGGTGAATCTTGATTTAGCTGGGATAGCTGTATCGAGTGGATCTGCCTGCACGGCGGGTTCTATTGAACCTTCACATGTCCTGGTTGCCATGTTTGGTAAAGAATCAGATGTGTTGATTAATTCTATCCGTTTCAGCTTTGGTTTTAACACAACAGAAGAACAAATCATCAAGGCTGCTGAAGAAACGGCAAGAATTGTGTCACGTCTGAAAAAATAAATAAATGAGTGAGTTTTTTAAGGTAAGAGAGGTGAGAATAATGGAAAAAAGAGAACCAAAGGATATTCGAGTGGTGGTCGGTATGTCAGGAGGGGTTGACTCCTCAGTCGCAGCATTGTTGTTAAAACAGCAAGGCTACGATGTCATCGGAATCTTTATGAAAAACTGGGATGATACCGACGATACTGGATTCTGTACGGCAACGGAGGATTACAATGATGTCATTCGTGTCTGCAACCAAATTGGTATACCTTATTACGCAGTAAACTTTGAGAAACAATACTGGGACAAGGTATTTACCTATTTCCTAGAAGAATATAAGGCGGGAAGAACGCCAAACCCTGATGTAATGTGTAATAAAGAAATTAAATTCAAAGCCTTTCTTGAGCATGCAGTGAACTTAGGTGCTGATTATCTGGCAACGGGACATTATGCTCAAGTTGAATATCGAGACGGAGAGTACAAAATGCTCCGCGGTAAAGATGAAAATAAAGACCAAACGTATTTCTTAAATCAATTGAATCAAGAGCAGCTAAGTAAAGTTATGTTTCCAATAGGTAATTTAGAAAAGCCAAGAGTTCGTGAAATTGCGAAAGAAGCAAATCTAGCAACTGCAACGAAAAAGGATAGCACGGGAATCTGCTTTATTGGAGAACGTAACTTTAAGGAGTTCCTTGGTCAGTACCTTCCAGCTCAGCCAGGAAACATGGAAACGATGGATGGAGAGGTTAAGGGTAAGCATGAAGGCTTAATGTACTATACAATTGGTCAGCGTCATGGCTTAGGAATCGGCGGTTCAGGTGAGGCATGGTTTGCGATTGGCAAGGATTTAAAAAGAAATATCCTTTACGTCGGACAAGGATTTCATAATGAAAAACTGTATTCTGAATCGATTATCGCTGATAACGTAAGCTGGGTATCTAATCGAGAAAAGCCTGCAGAATTTACATGTACGGCTAAATTCAGGTACCGTCAGGAAGACCATAAGGTGACGGTACAGCTTATGGACGATAATAAAGTCAAAGTAATCTTTGATGAACCCATCCGTGCGGTAACCCCTGGACAGGCTGTTGTTTTTTATAATGGTGATGAATGTCTTGGCGGCGGTACCATCGATGAAGTTTATAAAAATGGACAACGTTTAACATATGTAGGATAAAAAAACCCCTGATTCCAGCTGGAATCGGGGTTTTTTTATGATAAATACTAGGTAATTTTCAATGGTTTTGAGCTTTGTACTTTTTTGATAGGGTTATGGACTATTTTTCATTGCTTTTGGACTTTTTTTAATGAATTATGGACTATTTTTCATTGCTTTTGGACTTTTTTCATGGAGTTTTGTACTATTAGACAAAATATTCCAGCCAAACACTAAATAGGGTATCGTCCTCTATATCCCTAAACGTACGGAAAATATATAGTTTTATGGTATACTCTAAAATTAGAACGGAGTGATATTTACATGGATAAAAACCAATTAGGTGTTCAATACATGCAAGAAGGCAAGTGGGAAGAGGCAGCAAAGATTTTTAATGAGGTCATCGAAGAAAACCCGCAAGATCCGATTGCCTACATAAATTTTGGTAATGTGCTTTCTGCTGTTGGCGATGATGAGAAAGCGTTGAAATTTTACCAAAAGGCCATTCAATTAGATGAAAATACTGCAGCCGCATACTATAGTGCTGGTACCATATATTTTAGTAACGACAAATTTGAACAAGCTAAAAAGATGTTTGAAACCGCAATGAAAAAAGGACTTCATACCAGCGATAATTATTTCATGCTCGGTCTTACCCTTGTACAGCTTGATCAGGGGAAATTTGCACTGCCCTATTTACAAAGAAGTGTCGAACTAAATGAAGAGGACGCGGAAGCAAGATTCCAATATGGTTTATGTCTTGCACAGCTAGAATTAATTGATGAGGCCATTGTTCAACTCGAAAGATGCATTGAATTAGATGCTGAACATACGGATGCTCTATATAACCTAGGTGTGTCTTATGCTTTTAAAGAGAAAGCAGACAAAGCGCTGGCCATGTTCGATAAAGCCCTTGAGATTCAGCCGGACCATCTGTTAGCAGGACACGCGAAAAAGTTGATTGAATCAGCAAGATAAATCCATAAAAAAATAGAAAGGAGGAAGCCCCCCATGGATAAGCAAAGCTCACTTGATTTATTTGCAGAGCAAGGAAAGTTCGTAAAAGGTAAACACCTTGTGACCATCTTTCATAATGAGCAAAATCTTTACACCGTTTTAAGAATTCGTGTAGAAGAAACGAATCATGAATATGATGACAAGGAAGCGGTAATCACCGGTTATTTTCCAAAGATTCACGAGCAGGAAACCTATATTTTCTTTGGTGAGTTTAAGGATCATCCGAAGTTTGGCATGCAATTCCAAACAAAGCATTTTCGAAAGGATATTCCGCAAACCAAACAAGGCGTGGCAGCATATTTATCAAGTGAGATGTTCAAAGGGATTGGGAAGAAAACAGCAGAAAACATCGTTGAATCATTAGGAGAAGATGCGATTTCAAAAATTCTAAATCAGCCCTCCTTACTTGATTCTGTCCCAAAGCTTCCTCCTGATAAGGCGAAAATGCTATATGATACGTTGATGGAGCACCAGGGTCTAGAGCAAGTGATGGTCGCTTTAAATCAATATGGCTTTGGACCGCAGCTTTCCATGAGAATGTATCAAACCTATAAGGATGAAACCCTCGATATTATCCAAAAGAACCCTTATAAGCTTGTTGAGGATATCGAGGGAATCGGTTTTGGACGGGCAGACGAATTGGGTTATCAACTGGGTATTTCTGGGAGCCATCCCGACAGGATTAAAGCTGCTTGTCTATACTCACTTGAAAATGAAAGCATGCAGAATGGGCATGTCTATGTTCATTTAGAGGATTTGCTGGTACAGGTTAAGAATCTGTTAGAAGAAAATAAACGTGACCGGATTGAATACACTGATATTTCAACAGAGATTTTGAAACTCGAAGAAGAGGGAAAAATAGTTGGTGAGGAAAAGTGTGTTTATTTGCCTTCGTTGTATTTTGCTGAAAAAGGACTAGTTACAAATATAAAAAAAATCCTTGAACAAACACAATACAAGGAGCAATTTCCTGAATCGGAATTCTTGCTGGCATTAGGAAATCTTGAGGAAAGGCTAAAGGTACAGTATGCACCCACCCAAAGAGAAGCGATTCAAACGGCCTTAATGTCTCCGATGTTAATTTTAACAGGGGGTCCTGGAACAGGTAAAACCACTGTCATTAAGGGGATTGTTGAGCTTTATGCGGAATTGCATGGCTGCTCATTAGAGCCGAAAGATTATCATAAAAAGGGCGAACCCTTTCCATTTTTACTAGCAGCACCGACAGGAAGGGCAGCAAAAAGAATGAGTGAATCCACCGGTCTGCCGGCTGTGACGATTCACCGTTTACTTGGTTTTAATGGATCAGAAGGAATGGATCGTGACGATGTTTCTGAACTTGAAGGGAAAATTCTGATTGTTGATGAGACCTCGATGCTTGATATCTGGTTAGCAAATCAATTGTTCAAAGCACTGCCGGATACCATTCAGGTTATTCTAGTAGGGGATGAAGATCAGCTTCCTTCTGTGGGGCCAGGTCAAGTGCTAAAAGATTTATTGAGATCTACGGTTGTCCCAACCGTTAGATTAACAGATATTTATCGACAGGCAGAAGGATCCTCAATTATTGAATTGGCTCATGATATCAAGAAGGGGTACTTACCAGCGAATGTTACCATGAAGCAGCCTGACCGTTCGTTTATTAAGTGTTCAACGGCTCAGATTCCTCAAGTGATTGAAAAGGTTGCTCTTAATGCCAAAAGTAAAGGTTATTCAGCCAAGGATATACAAATCCTGGCACCCATGTACAGAGGTCCTGCAGGGATTGACCGTTTAAATGTCTTGTTACAAGAAATCTTTAATCCAAACCCTGATGGTACTCGGAAGGAAATAGCCTTTGGGGAAGTGAAATACCGCATCGGTGATAAGGTCCTTCAGCTTGTAAATCAACCAGAAAGCAATGTTTTTAACGGAGATATTGGAGAAATTATATCCATTATCTATGCAAAAGAAAATACGGAAAAACAAGATATGGTATACGTTTCCTTTGAAGGAAATGAAGTTGAATATACAAGACAGGACTTGAATCAAATTACTCATGCCTATTGTTGTTCGGTACATAAATCTCAGGGAAGCGAATTCCCGATTGTAATCCTTCCTATTACAAGAAGCTATTTTCGAATGTTACGCAGGAATCTCATCTATACAGCGATAACACGAAGTAAACAGTCCCTAATCCTTTGTGGTGAAGAGGAAGCATTAAGGATGGGTGTGGAAAGGGCAGATGAACTAAGCAGACAAACCACATTATCCCAAAAGCTTCAGGAGATGATATCAGTCAAGGATTCTCCGGAAGTTGAAGAAACTGTAGATGAACCAGGACTATCAGCCGAAGAAAGATTAATGCAGGTCAACCCAATGATTGGCATGGAAAACCTTACACCTTATGATTTCATGGTAAATGACTAAAACTATAAATGTTCACAGGAGGTGGGACACTCTGCGAACATTTTCTTTATTGAAAGGACAGCCAGTCTTTGAATGCAGCACAGGAGCAAAAATTGGTGAAGTTACTGATTTGTGTATCACAAACGAAGGGGTCGTAAAAGGCCTTATGGTCAAGAAAGGCGCTTTCTTCAAACAAACCTATTTTCTGGACATTCGAGATGTAGCATCTTTTGGCTGGGATGGGGTCATGATTGAAGATGATGACAGCCTTAAAAGACTAAAAACAACTCCAGAATATACCCTTAACCATCAACACTCTCTAAACGGAAAAATGATGATTTCTAAGAGCGGAGAGTCACTAGGATTGTTACAGGATGTATATTTTCATGAAGAATTGGGCACAATCGTAGGGTACGAAATTACGGATGGTTTCTTTTCGGATATCACAGATGGGAAACAGATTATACATTCCGAGAAGCCCCCTGCGATCGGAAAGGATGCCATCATCGTAGACGTTAATCATACGTGAGGTGTTCTTTTCATGTTCAAATGTCCCAATTGTCAGAGCAAGGATATCGGCAAAATCGGAATAAACCAATATTATTGCTGGAGCTGTTTTATTGAATTGTCTCTTGCCAAAGGTATTATCAATACCCATCAAGTCGAAGAAGATGGTACACTAAGCTCCTTAGATGACTTGTTTGAAGAGGAAGAGCGTCGTTACACCATTTAAAAGTGGAAACACTGAGGTACTGAAGGTAGACAGTAAGCACAAAACAAAAGAGCACTGTCAAACTACAGAAGAGGTGAGACGTATGAATAAAGTGATGACTTCCGTTGTTGCATTAGGAGTTGGAATGGCAGCCTATAATCTTGCACAGAGAAACAACATGATGTCTGGCCGTCAAATGAAACGAATGTCAAGAAAGGTTAAACGAGCTTTATTCTAAAATGAATCCCCCTCTATGTAGAGGGGGATTTTTGCTTCATGTATAAATCCGGTATTTGTCTCTAAGAATAATGGTAATAAGGAGGCATTGGTATCGGTGGAAATTCGGGTTAAATGGTTTTATAGGATCGGTTTTTTACTTCTTTTACTCATTGCCCTTTACGTATTTTTAAAAATTCGATTTGTCTGGTTACCGATTGTAAGAGTGGCGATAGTGATTATCCTGCCTTTTTTTATTGGTGGATTTATTACATATTTGCTCCACCCTATTGTTGAAAAACTCCATGAAAAAGGCTTACATCGCGGGATTGCGATTTTTCTGATTTATTTTCTGTTTTTTGGTGGTATTGGCTTAGCTCTCTACAAAGGAATTCCTGCATTTATTTCACAAGTTAGAGATCTTGCAGAAAGTGCTCCCATCTTAGCAGAGCAATATCGAAACTGGATAAAGGAACTTCAATCGCATACACGTGAATGGCCAGATGGGCTTCAAGAACAAATCAATGAAGGGATCATTGGTTTTGAAAAGAGATTAGATTCACTACTAAACGTTATCGTTGATTCCCTGCTGAACTTCTTGAAGTTTGCTTTTGCCATCATGCTTATCCCTTTTATTGCTTTTTATATGTTAAAGGATTTCGGTCTCATTAAAAGAGCAGTATGGTATATAACACCTAAAAAATGGCGCAGAAAAGGAACACGATTTCTTAAGGATATCGATGAATCACTTGGTAGCTACATTAGAGGACAGCTTTTTGTTTGTCTTATTATCGGAAGTCTTTCCTCGATATTATTTTGGATTTTCCATTTAAAATATCCTCTACTTTTAGGTATGATTATTGGGGTCACAAATGTAATCCCCTATTTTGGTCCAATTATTGGGGCTGTTCCAGCCGTCATTATCGCTGCCACGGGATCCGTTAAATTAGTGCTTATAACCATCGTCATCGTTTTTGGACTGCAATTTTTAGAAGGAAATATATTGTCTCCCTATATTGTGGGAAAAAGTCTGCATATGCACCCATTAATGATTATGATTGCTTTAACGGCAGGTGGTGAAATAGGCGGAATCCTTGGAATGATTGTTGCTGTACCTGTTCTTGTTGTCCTTAAAGTAAGCATTATTCATGCTAAAAATCATTTCATGCACGAAAAAGTAAAGGAACCCGCGCCATCAGATTGACAAACGTTTTTTGTGTGGCTATAATCCCTTTATAGAATATTTTGGATTAACATGTTGAAGGACCTTAGTATGTTGTAGTCCATCTTTAAGAGAGGAGCTTCCTTGGCTGTGAGAAGCTCTAGATGAAGGATAACAGAAGCTAGTCCGGAGTGCAGCTAACCACTGCCGTTCTTGCCGCGTTAAGGCATTATTTGAGAGATGAACACCAAAGCTTTTGTGTTCATAATCAGGGTGGTACCGCGAGTTAGCTCTCGTCCCTGTTAGGGATGAGGGCTTTTTTGTGTTCTTTTTTAAATTATATCTAGCGTCAGCGTCAGCGCCTAGCCTCTCGAGGTCAAAAAACCTTCGACAATAAAAGTCAAAAAGCGAACTTTTCTTGCCGAAGAACTTTTGCTTGTCGGGGCTGACCAAGGCGCTTATGCTTTCAAATTAAAGGAGGTTTACTAAATATGAAATACTTGACTGGTTCAGAAATTCGTAAAATGTATTTAGATTTTTTCCAGGAGAAAGGGCATACTGTTGAACCTAGTGCGTCGCTTGTTCCTCATGAAGATCCAACATTATTATGGATTAATAGTGGTGTAGCTACATTAAAAAAATACTTCGATGGCCGTGTTATTCCAGCGAATCCAAGAATTACAAATGCTCAAAAATCAATCCGCACCAATGATATCGAAAACGTTGGGAAAACAGCACGCCATCATACTTTTTTCGAAATGCTCGGCAACTTTTCCATTGGAGAATATTTTAAAGAGGAAGCTATTGAGTGGGCATGGGAGTTTTTAACAGATAAAAAATGGATCGGCTGGGATCCTAAACTTCTTTCCGTTACGATTCACCCAGAGGACCACGAAGCATTTGAGCTTTGGAATAAGAAAATTGGGATACCAGAGGAACGAATCATTCGTCTTGAAGGGAACTTCTGGGATATTGGTGAAGGCCCAAGTGGTCCGAATACCGAAATCTTCTATGACCGCGGTCCAGAGTATGGGGATGACCCTACAGATCCAGAATTATATCCAGGCGGCGAGAACGAGCGCTATTTAGAGGTTTGGAATCTGGTGTTTTCTCAGTTTAATCATAATCCGGACGGTACGTATACACCGCTGCCAAAGAAAAATATTGATACAGGCATGGGCTTAGAAAGAATGGCTTCCGTTGTCCAAAATGTACCAACTAACTTTGACACTGATTTGTTTATCCCCATTATCAGAGCAACCGAAGAGATTTCCGGTGTGAAATATGGCGAGGATAAAGAAAAGGATACTGCATTTAAAGTAGTTGCCGACCACATTCGTACAGTTGCCTTTGCTGTGGGTGATGGAGCATTGCCATCAAACGAAGGACGCGGGTATGTATTACGACGCTTACTTCGCCGGGCAGTCCGCTATGCAAAACAAATTAATATCAATCGTCCTTTTATGTATGAACTTGTCCCAGTGGTAGGGGAAATCATGAATGATTTCTACCCAGAGGTAAAAGACAAGACTGATTTTATCCAGAAAGTGATTAAAAATGAAGAAGAACGCTTCCATGAAACTTTGCATGAAGGCTTATCCATATTAGGCAATGTAATCAAAAAAGAAAAGGAAAAAGGCAGCGATACGATTTCTGGAAGTGATATTTTCCGACTGTATGACACTTATGGTTTTCCCGTTGAATTAACCGAGGAGTATGCAGAAGAAGAGGGAATGAAGGTAGACCACGCTGGTTTTGAAATAGAAATGGAATTACAGCGAGAACGTGCTCGTGCGGCTCGCCAGGATGTAGATAGTATGCAGGTTCAAGGCGGTGTACTTGGAGACATTAAGGTAGAAAGTGAATTTGTTGGATACGACCAGCTTCAAACAAGCTCTACGGTTGTGGCAATCATTAAAAATGGTGAATTGATTGAGGAAGCATTTAGTGGTGACGAGATTCAATTAATTCTTGATGTAACACCATTCTACGCAGAGAGCGGCGGGCAGATTGCAGACCGTGGAATGATTTATGCAGAAGGTGTTGCCGTTGCTGTAAAGGACGTACAAAAAGCGCCAAATGGTCAAAATCTTCATAAAGCTGTGGTAGAGTCAGGAATATTAAAAACTAATGCAAAAGTGACAGCAAGTGTGAATCAAGATAATCGAGTGCAAATTATCAAAAATCATACGGCTACCCACTTGCTTCATCAAGCATTAAAGGATGTACTCGGAACACATGTAAACCAAGCAGGTTCACTCGTGGAACCAGATCGTCTCCGATTTGATTTCTCGCACTTTGGTCAAGTGAAGCCAGAAGAACTCGAGGAAATTGAGAAAATTGTTAACGAGCAAATCTGGAGAAATATTGAAGTAAATATTAGTCTCAAACCGATTGCTGAAGCAAAAGAAATGGGTGCAATGGCTCTTTTCGGTGAAAAGTATGGTGATATCGTTCGTGTTGTTAAAGTAGGCGATTATAGCTTAGAGCTTTGCGGAGGCTGTCATGTTCCAAATACATCTGTGATTGGTCTATTTAAAATCGTTTCTGAAGGTGGAATTGGTGCTGGCACAAGGAGAATTGAAGCCGTTACAGGTGAGTCAGCTTACCAATTGATGAATGATCAAATCGGGTTATTAAAGGATGCAGCAGATAAGTTGAAAACCAATCCTAAAGAAGTTGTTAATCGAATTGAAGTCTTAATGTCTGAAATCAAACAACTTCAGCGTGAAAATGAATCACTTGCAGCTAAATTAGGAAATATTGAAGCTGGCAGCCTTGTATCGAAAGCAAAAGTAATTGACGGTGTTACAGTATTGGCTGCTAAGGTCCAAGCGTCTGATTTGAACAACTTGCGTAATATGGCGGATGATTTGAAGCAAAAAGTCGGATCAGCTGTCATCCTTCTCGGAAGTGTAAATGAAGGGAAAGTTAATTTAATCGCTGCTGTCACAAAGGATTTAATTGACAAAGGATACCATGCGGGTAAATTAATCAAAGAAGTTGCCACACGCTGCGGCGGGGGAGGCGGCGGCCGACCTGATATGGCGCAAGCTGGTGGAAAAGATCCAGAAAAACTAGACTCTGCCCTGCAATTCGTAGACGAATGGGTGAAATCAATTTGATAATGAGACAAAGTAGTGTAAAATGGTGGTAACTAGAAAAGCGGAAGTGCCTTGCACAGTGGCGACAGGCATAAGACGAGCGGTGAGAAGGTTGTTCTTTAACCTTCTTGTCGGATTGGCTTATGACCCCGAGCCCCTAGGCACTGTAGCTAGCACTAAACTATAAAGTGGCAGCGCCATGGCGCGGTATAGTTATCTCCTCTACTAAAAATGCGAGGTGCAAGTGATGAGCTCATTTGATAAAACGATGAGATTTAATTTTCCTGAAGAGCCTTTTGAACATGATGTAAATGATGTTCTTCTTCAAGTTTATGAGGCCCTGCAGGAAAAAGGGTATAACCCAATTAATCAAATCGTCGGATATTTACTGTCCGGGGATCCTGCCTATATTCCCCGTCATCGGGATGCTAGGAATATCATTCGTAAACTTGAACGGGATGAAATTATTGAGGAATTGGTTAAATCCTATTTAAATCAACGACGTGAGGGTTAAGAAATGCGGATTATGGGATTAGATGTAGGCTCTAAGACAGTTGGGATTGCAATTAGCGATGAGCTTGGCTGGACTGCACAGGGCCTCAAAACCCTCAAAATCGACGAAGAAAAAAATAAGTTTGGTTTTGATGAAATTGGTCAATTAATAAAAGAGTATGGAATCAGTCAAGTTGTTATTGGGCTGCCAAAGAATATGAATGGTTCCATTGGACCTCGTGGTGAAGCCAGCAAGCGATACGCAGAGGAAATTGAAAATCAATTTTCAGTTTCAACCATTTTATGGGACGAGCGTTTAACGACGATGGCAGCAGAACGGGTTTTGCTTGAAGCGGATGTCAGCCGGAAAAAGCGAAAAAAAGTTATTGATAAAATGGCAGCCATGATGATATTACAAGGCTATCTTGATAGCAAAAATTAATGAGGTGAAGATATGGAACACGGTGAAAATCAAATTACAATTGTAGATGAAAAAGGTAATGAACAACTATGTGAAGTACTTTTTACATTTGAATCAGAGGATTTTGGCAAGTCTTATGTATTGTTTCAACAAGTAGGTGGA
Organism: Bacillus sp. 7884-1; assembly: GCF_002272245.1. Lineage (GTDB taxonomy): Bacteria > Bacillota > Bacilli > Bacillales > Cytobacillaceae > Neobacillus. The sequence goes on from NZ_NPDD01000157.1 coordinate 45,760, forward strand.
GTGGAAGACGATGAAGAGGGTCCTGAGATTCATGCCTATGCCTTCAATCCTAATGATGAGGATGGCGAAGGTGAATTAATTCCAATTGAAACCGAAGAAGAATGGGACATGGTAGAAGAAATGCTCAATACCTTCTACGACGAACAAGAAGACGAAGAATAATACTTTAGAAAGCGGTCCTGATGAGGGGTCGCTTTTTTTTTTGATGTATAGTGGAAGCGTTTCATAACTTCATCAAAAATTGACATTTTTCGCATAATATGCTGAAATAATATTTGATACGCTATTTCTTACTGAGAAAAAAAGAGTTTGAAAGATAGATGTTTCACTGGTTATATGGGAGGGGCAATTAGATGTCAACAGAAGAGACAAACTCGAAAAAAGAGGTAATTCGAAAGAAAATGCTAGAGCACCAAAGCGAAGCAAGAATTGTTCGTAGAATTGTTTTAATTATTACAATCGTGGCTATTTTAATCCTCGTCTTTATCGGCGGAGGGGGTTATCTCTACATCAAGTCAGCACTGCAGCCTGTTGACAAGGATAGTAAAGTTCAGAAAAAAGTAGAAATCCCAATCGGGTCATCCGTAACGGGGATTTCTGAGAAATTAGAAGCAAACGGAATTATTAAAAATGCTAAAGTCTTTAAATACTATGTGAAATTTAAAAATGAAGCTGGTTTTATGGCTGGGGAATATGAACTTAGTCCTTCTATGGAGATACCAGAAATTATTAATCGCCTGAAAACCGGAAAAGTATTGCAAAAGGCTGCTTTCCAGCTAACCATTCCAGAAGGTAAACAGTTAAAGGAAATCGCCCAAATCATTGCTAAGACAGTAAATTTACCGGAAGAAGAAGTGTTTAATCAATTAAATGATCGAACATTTATTCAAAAAATGATGGCGAAATTTCCTGATTTATTAACAACAGATATACTGAATCCAAATATTAAATATCCTCTTGAGGGCTATTTGTTTCCTGCAACCTATCCTTTCTACAAGCCAAATCCAACTGTAGAAGAAATGATTGTTACGATGTTAGAACAGACTAGAAAAGTGATTACACCATATTTAGCAGAACTTAGTGAAGAGGAGTTTACAGCACACCAGTTGTTGACCATGTCTTCCTTGATTGAGGAAGAGGCAACGCAAAAAGCAGATCGTAAAGATATCTCGAGTGTATTTTATAATCGAATAGAACAAGAGATGCCTTTGCAAACAGATCCAACGGTTCTTTATGCACAAGGGAAACACAAGGAAAGAGTCTTATACGAGGATTTAGAAGTAGATTCACCTTATAATACTTATAAACATAAGGGACTTCCTCCTGGTCCAATTGCGAATGCAGGGAAAGATTCAATCGAGGCAGCAATAAATCCATCTGAAACGAAGTATTTATATTTCCTTGCTACAGCAGGAGGGGATGTTATTTTCACAAAGACTCTAGAGGAACATAACGCTGCAAAAGCAGAGCACATTACCAATAATAATTAATAAGAACACAAGGGGGAAATGGTTTTCTTTCCTCCTTGATTATGTTAAAATAGTTCAAGTGTTTTATGAGCAGACAATAGCGTTTCTTTGAACGCTATTTTTTCATGTCTAAAGAGCATTATATTGGTTACAATGCTTTTAATAGCTAGAGGCAGGTGATGGCAGTTTGTTGAATGATAAACTGCATTCTTATATTGAGGAACTGATTCCAGGACGTGAACCATTGTTTACCGAAATGGAAAATTATGCATTAGAAAATAAGGTACCAATTATGGAGCTTGTAGGAATTGAAGCATTGCTTCAATTTTTAAGAATTCAAGGCTCTAAAAAAATTCTTGAGGTAGGTACTGCGATTGGTTATTCTGCCTTACGAATGGCCGAGGCTCTGCCAAATGCGTGCATTGTTACGATAGAACGAGATTTAGAAAGAATACAGGCTGCAGAAGAATATATAGGGCGTTCAAGGCACGGCGAACAGATTATATTGATTAAAGGTGATGCCCTTGAGGTTGAGGAACTTGTACGTGAACAAGCCCCATACGACACCATTTTTGTGGACGCTGCAAAAGGACAATATCAAAAATTCTTTGAGATGTATTCCAAATACCTTAGTGTTGATGGCGTCATCATAACAGATAATGTTTTATTTAAAGGTCTTGTTACACAATCAGAGATTGAATCAAAAAGGATTCGTAATCTGGTCAGGAAAATAGATAACTTCAATCATTGGCTGATGAATCACCCTGATTATCATTCAGTCATTCTCCCTGTTGGTGATGGGATTGCTATTAGTAAAAAGAAGAGGTGACTAAAATGAAAAGAACGGAATTATTAGTTACTCCACTGTCAGTTAACGATATATTGCCACTAGCAGAAGCTGGTGCCGATGCGTTTGTTATTGGAGAACAAAGATATGGACTACGCTTAGCGGGTGAATTTAACCGAGAACAGGTAAAGCAGGCAATAGAATTAGCACATTCTAAAGAGAAAAAAGTCTATGTTGCCATGAATGCTATTTTTCATAATGAAAAAATGAATGAATTAAGTGATTATATTAAATTTGCAGCAGAAGCAAATGCTGATGCAATTATTTTTGGTGATCCTGCTGTCTTAATGACCGCACGAGAGGCAGCCCCTGATATGAAGCTTCATTGGAGTACGGAAACTCTTGGGACAAATTGGTTTTCATGTAACTATTGGGGGAAAAAGGGTGCAAATAGAGCAGTCCTAGCGCGTGAAATTAATATGGACTCAATTGTAGAAATCAAAGAAAATGCTGAGGTTGAAATAGAAGTACAGGTCCATGGCATGAGCTGCATGTTCCAATCGAAACGTTCACTTCTTGGAAACTATTATGAGTACCAAGGAAAAGTAATGGAAATCGAAAACCGTAAAATGGAAAAAAACATGTTCATACATGATAAAGAAAGAGAAAATAAATATCCAATCTTTGAAGATGAGAATGGCACTCACATTATGAGTCCTAATGATATTTGTATCATTGACGAGCTGCAGGAATTGCTTGAAGCCGGTGTAGATTCCTTTAAAATTGATGGAATCTTAAAGTCTTCTGACTATCTTATTGCAGTAACAAAGGCATATCGTGAAGCGATTGACTTATTTTTTGAAGACTCAGATCAATACGACGATAAAAAAGACGAGCTTTTAGAAGCTATTAAGGCTGTGCAGCCAGAAAATCGCAAACTAGATACAGGATTCTTTTTCAAAGAAACAGTTTACTAAAAAGGAGGGGTTCATTCATGAATACAGTTAAGGATAATGTTTCTGAAATCATTGATGGAAAACGTGTGATTGTGAAAAAACCGGAACTCCTTGCGCCGGCAGGAAATCTTGAAAAATTAAAAATTGCTGTTCAATATGGGGCTGATGCCGTATTTATTGGCGGTCAGGAATATGGTTTACGTTCAAACGCCGATAACTTTACATTTGAAGAAATGAAAGAAGGCGTAGAATTCGCCAAAAAATTTGGGGCAAGAATCTATGTTACAACAAATATTTTTGCTCACAATGAAAATATTGATGGATTAGAAGACTATATCCTTGGGTTAAAGGAAACTGGGATTGCTGGAATTATCGTTGCAGACCCATTGATTATTGAAACATGCCGCAGGCTGGCACCAGAAATTGAAATTCATATCAGCACGCAGCAATCCATTTCAAACTGGAAAACAGCTCAGTTCTGGAAGGAAAGCGGTGCAGAGCGTGTCGTTTTAGCACGTGAAACGAGTGCAGAAGAAATAAGAGAAATGAAAGAAAAAGTCGATGTTGAGATTGAAATCTTTATTCATGGAGCAATGTGTATTGCTTATTCTGGACGTTGTACATTAAGTAATCACATGACCGCGAGGGATTCAAACCGAGGCGGCTGCTGTCAGTCTTGCCGTTGGGATTATGATTTATATCAACTAGAAGGCAGCAACACTGAAGTTCCTCTTTATGGTGAGAATGATGCGCCATTTGCCATGAGTCCAAAGGACCTTAACCTGATTCAAGCGATTCCTCAAATGATTGAGCTTGGAATTGACAGCTTGAAAATTGAAGGCCGAATGAAGTCGATTCACTATATTGCAACGGTGGTAAGTGTATATCGAAAAGTAATTGACGCCTATTGTGCAGACCCTGACAACTTCGTCATTAAGCGTGAGTGGTTAGAAGAGCTGGACAAATGTGCAAATCGTGAAACAGCACCTGCGTTTTTTGAAGGTGTTCCGGGGTATAAAGAGCAAATGTTTGGTAATCATAGCAACAAGACAAAGTTTGAATTTGTCGGTCTTGTGTTGGATTACAACGAAGAAACGCAAATGGTTACACTTCAACAACGAAACCACTTTAAACCGGGTCAGGAAGTTGAATTCTTTGGTCCGGAAATTCAAAACTTTACACATGTGATTGATAAAATTTGGGATGAAAAAGGTAATGAACTGGATGCAGCAAGACATCCGCTTCAAATTGTACAATTTAAATTGGACAAACCGGTTTACCCTAACAACATGATGCGAAAGGAGAACTAGGTTGATGCGCAAACCGGTTGTTATTGGTGTTGCCGGAGGTTCCGGCTCAGGAAAAACAAGTGTAACAAAGGCAATTTATGAAAGCTTTAAAGGTCATTCCATAACCATGCTTCAACAGGATTATTATTATAAAGACCAAAGTGATTTACCCTTTGAGGAACGCTTAAAGACGAATTATGACCATCCATTGGCTTTTGATAATGATTTGCTTATCGAACATATTGAAAAGCTGTTACGTTATGAGCCTATTGACAAACCAGTTTATGATTATTCGCTTCATACCCGTTCGAAAGAAATCATTGAAGTTGAACCAAAAGATGTTATTATACTAGAAGGAATACTTGTTCTTGAAGATGAGCGGTTACGTAATTTGATGGATATTAAGCTGTTTGTTGATACAGATGCAGATATTCGAATTATCAGAAGGATGTCACGTGACATTAAAGAGCGTGGGCGGACATTGGACTCAGTTATTGAGCAATATACGAATGTGGTTCGTCCGATGCACAATCAATTTATTGAACCTACTAAGAGATATGCGGATGTCATTATCCCTGAAGGCGGTCAAAATCATGTGGCGATAGATTTAATGGTCACAAAAATTCAAACAATTCTTGAACAAAAGTCAATTTTATGAAACAATAGCCTAAAGATTAGGTTCAAATGAATCCATATTGGATGAATACAAGCTGCGCGCCCTTTTTAGAGGACGCGCTCCTATGTATTTATGTGATACCTACATAACATTATCAAACACAATCTATGGGGGATTGTGAAGACTAGAAGGAGTGAGAAGTTTTGGCGATCGAAAAAGTATTTCCAATGACACAGGCGGGTAAAGACAAACTAGTCCAGGAGCTTGAACATTTAAAATCGGTAAAGCGAAAAGAAGTTGTAGAAAGAATTAAAATTGCAAGAAGTTTCGGAGATTTATCTGAAAACTCTGAATACGATTCTGCGAAGGAAGAACAAGCATTTGTAGAAGGTCGTATAACAACTTTAGAAAATATGATTCGCAATGCAAAGATAATTGTGGAAGGCGACACAGTTACCGACTCGGTTACTTTAGGAAGGTCAGTTACATTTGTGGAACTTCCTAATGGCGATGAAGAAACTTATACCATCGTTGGCAGTGCAGAGGCAGATCCGTTTGAAGGAAAAATTTCAAACGATTCTCCAATAGCTAGAAGTCTAATCGGCAAAAAAGTAGGCGATCAAGTATCCGTTCAAACACCAGGCGGTGAAATGAGCGTCCGTATTGTCTCTATTAAGTAATTGATTTTTTTAACTTTATGTTTGAAATAGAAGCACCTCGTCAAAACTTTTGACGAGGTGTTTTTTTATGATACGTAGACGAATTAAAGGATTACTCGTCCTTTGTATAGCTGGGTTATTGATTCTCACTGGGCGATTAATTCAGATTCAGTTGGTTCAAACGGAGACTTTTTCGAAGCATAATGTAAATCTTTTGGAAGAAAGTGTGAAACAAAGAACACAGGAATTAGTCATCGATAACGGGCGCGGTAATTTTCTTGATCGGAATGGAGATTTGCTTACCCATAAGAAAGTATCTGTTCTTGTCCTCTTCCCTTTTTTAAAAAATATGGAATGGGATATGGAAGCAGTATCAACTATTTCTGGTATTTCAGAAAATAGTTTAAAAAACGCCTTAGAGGATGCAAATAAACCTTTTGCATATGGAGAACCACAGCCACTGGAATTAACACCTTCACAAATGGAAAAAATTAATAAGCTTGAAATACCCGGTGTATTTGCCATTGAAAAGAAATTTGAACGCACCGAAATACTCGCAGAGCAATTAATTGGGTTAACGGGAGAAAACGCTGAAGAATTAAAAAAACGTTATTCAAATAAGGATCTCTCTGAGAAGACACTTATTGGTGTTTCAGGTCTAGAAGAAAGTTTTGATGAATTTTTACTTCCAGAAGGAAAGTCCAAACTTGTCTATCACGTTGATGGTGACGGGGCACCGTTATTCGGAATTAATGTAAAGTATGTAGATCCTGCTAATCCTTTTTACCCAGTAAACGTTAGAACAACGATTGATAAAAGTTTACAGCAGAAATCGGAGGAATTAGTGGACCAGCATGCAATAAATAAGGGCGGGTTAGTGCTCCTTGATATTCAAACCAATAGTGTCCTAGCATCCGTTTCACGTCCAGCTATCAATCAAAGTGATCCTTATAGCGGCTCTGGGATTACGAACCGAATGCTAAAGCAAGAAATAATGGGTTCCATCTTTAAAACCGTGGTAGCAGCAGCTGCCATTGATAATAATCTGGATGGCCCAACAAGGTTATTTGATTGCAGCAAAAAAATTAATGGCGATCCTGAACTCAAATATAATTATGGAATGCTCTCTTTTACGGATAGCTTTGCGAGAAGCTGTAATCGGACCTTTGGAGAACTAGCAAAGGAACTTCAAAAAATAGATAAAAATATGTTGGAGGATTATGCTGAGAAATTGTCGTTAACAGGTAAGGTAGGCTGGCAGGGTGAAGTTTATCATACTGATAATTTTAAACAGCTTGTCGATGAAGATAAAGGCAGGGTGTTTTTAACAGAAGAGGCTAAGAAGGACCAAAATTATGCAGCTATGTCAGGGATTGGTCAGCATGAGGTTCGGGCAACGCCGCTGGCTGTAGTCAATATGATGGCCACAATCGCAAGAGGCGGTAAAAAAGAAATGGTACGAACTGCTTCGAAAATTGAGTATAAAAATGGTACAACGATGGTTACCTTCGATAATAAAGCATTATCTGGAGATACCATTTCACCTTACAGTGCAATGAAGCTTCAGAAATTATTAAGAGATGTTGTTGTAAATCCGAATGGAACTGGAAAATGGTTTCAAGACCTTCCCTATGAGGTTGCAGGGAAATCAGGAACCGCGGAGACAGGGAAATATGAGAATGATAAACAATTGCATAATAAGTGGTTTGCGGGCTATTTTCCCTATCAAAATCCTAAATACGCGCTTGTCGCCGTTAATCTAGATGTTCTCGATACAGAAGGCGGTGTGAATTTATTATTTGCCGATATGGTAAAAATGTTATATGAATATGACAAAGGATTACAATAGTATTAACTTAAGGAAAAATCCTTCACGTTCTTTTCGATTCATGTTAGAATGTTGACAGCCATAATAATTGTTTAGCGGCGCTTTCGCTTTTCTATTTGGAGGGATTTTAATATGAGTAACGATTTCCAATCTGGTTCACGTTCTGGTTATCGAGCTAAAAGGAAGAAAACGAACATTATCTTAAATAGTCTTATTGTCATTGTGCTAGCACTCATTTTCTTTGTAGCCTATACGATCTTCTTATCAGGTGACGATAAAGCAGCACCCAAAAAGGAAGATACCAAAACAACAGCAAATCAAGCCTCAGAAAAAGAGGATAAAGATACTGAAAAAAATGACGCCGCCCGGGAAACTGAGGGAGATACAGATTCTGAGGAAAATGCTGATGAAGAGAGTGAAGAAGCTTCAGCACCTGAACAGGAAGATGACTCACAGGCAGTTATTACCGAGGGAGATGGAACTACCAATGTAGTTAGAACCATCGAGAACCCTACCTGGAAGCCTGTAGGTACCGTGCAAACGGGTGAACATGCCCCAGTTTATGATGAATCACATGTAGATTGGCAGGAAATGCGAAAGGCAATTTCATATGCAACTGGGTTGGAAGAAAGTAATATGACTTTATATTGGTTAGGGCGGGATAAAGCATCTGGAACTGGATCGTTTAGTACCGTTGCATCTAAGGATAAAACACAAAAATACAATGTCTACCTTGAATGGGTAGATGGTGAAGGCTGGAAGCCAGTTAAAGTAGAAGAGCTTTCTGCCATTGAATAATAAAAAATAGGATGGGCTATCCATCCTATTTTTTTCTTTTAAAGTGGACAACTGCGGTATAGAAAGTTTGCCCCTTCTCGGTAACATACATTTGGTGAGAGACGGAATGTACCCCTAAGAGAATCGCTTTATTTTCCTCAATTTTTCCTTCAATTTTCTTTTCCAAAACTTTAAGATCAGTAGCTTCAAAGAACTCTACCTTATCCTCAATAAAGTCAATTTGAAAATTCAACATTATCACCCTTTCCCCTATGTACATTTTAGTAATTAATTTTTTTTAAAGCAATAAGAGATGGAAGATGCGATAACATTTTTAAAATAAATTCATAGTATACTTATAGGAATTATAAGTTTGAGGTCTGGAGGTTTCCAGTTTGGGACGTGAATTTTTAGATGTTTTTGAACAATGGGCAGATTCCTATGATGAAAGTGTTAGCGGACATAATCAAGAATATAAAGAGGTTTTTGCGGGATATGAGCAAATATTAGAAGCTGTCAAAGAACGTTCAATGGGGCATGTGGTAGAGTTTGGTGTTGGAACGGGTAACTTGACAAAAATATTATTTGAAAAGGGTTTGAATGTAACTGGAATTGAGCCGTCTGTTCCAATGAGGAGAATTGCAGAAGCAAAGCTTGGTACAAATGTGAAAATTCTTGAGGGTGACTTTCTTCATTTTCCTGAAATAATAAATATTGATACTATTGTTTCAACATATGCATTTCATCACCTCACCGATGAGGAAAAAGATGAAGCGATTGCCAAATATGGAAAGCTGCTTTCGAAAGGTGGTAGAATAGTGTTTGCGGATACGATGTTTGAATCAGGAAAAGATTATAATAATGCAATCGTAGAAGCAAAAGCAGAAGGCTTTCATAATCTGGCAAAAGATCTGGAAACAGAATATTATACAACCATTCCTAACTTAAGAACTATTTTGGAAAAAAGTGGGTTTATCGTTAGGTTTAAACGTTGCAATAATTTTGTCTGGTTAATGGAAGCAGAAAAACAATAAGAGAGAGGTTTTAGACATGAAAATTGCCATCATTGGAGCAATGGAAGAAGAAGTAAAATTACTAAGAGACAATATTGAGGGGCAAACACAAGAAACAATAGCCGGATGTGAGTTTACCCTTGGACAAATGAATGGAGCAGAAGTGATTTTGCTTCGCTCAGGAATTGGAAAGGTAAATGCAGCGATGTCGACAACCATTTTACTTGAAAAATATAAACCAGACTGCATTATCAATACAGGATCAGCTGGAGGTTTTAACCCAGAATTAAATGTAGGGGATGCCGTCATTTCTACGGAAGTCCGCCATCATGATGTGGATGTAACTGCCTTCGGATATGAATATGGGCAGGTACCACAGCTTCCTGCTGCATTTTTGGCTGATGAAAAGTTAATTTCTATAGCAGAAAATGCCGCAAAGGAACTAAGTAAATTCCAAATTGTTAAAGGGTTAATTGTTACAGGTGATTCTTTCATGGAGGATCCAGAACGTGTGAAGTTTGTACGTTCTAAATTTGAAAAATTACAGGCAGTTGAAATGGAAGCAGCTGCAATTGCGCAAGTTGCCCATCGATTTGGTGTTCCATTTGTGATCATTCGATCTTTATCTGATATTGCAGGAAAAGAATCGGAAACTTCATTTGATCAATTTATAGACCAGGCCGCAACCCATTCCGCTACACTGGTTATGAAAATGGTGGCGGCGTTAGGGTAGTAGGCAAGAAGGCTGGTGGGATGATGAGAATATTTAAAAATGTCCATGAATTAATAGGACATACACCTATTGTAGAAATTTCACAGTTTCCTCTCCCAAAAGATGTACGTATTTTTGCTAAACTGGAATTCATGAATCCAGGCGGCAGTGTTAAGGATCGACTCGGTGTAGAACTTTTGCGGGAGGCTTTCGAGAGTGGAAAGCTTCAAGAAGGAGGAACGGTTATTGAACCGACAGCCGGGAATACAGGGATCGGATTAGCGCTTGCTGCCTTAAACAAAGGCGTGCAGGTTATTTTATGTGTCCCAGAGAAATTCAGTATAGAAAAACAAGAATTAATGAAAGCTCTTGGAGCAAAAATTGTTCATACTCCTACTGAAAAAGGGATGAAAGGAGCCATTGCGAAAGCAGAGGCTCTCCTTAAGGAAATTCCTGGATCTTATTGTCCACAGCAATTTAGCAATTCTGCAAATCCTGAAACGTATTATAAAACATTAGGACCTGAGCTATGGGAACAAATGGATGGGAAAATAAGTACATTTGTTGCAGGCGCAGGTACAGGCGGAACCTTTATGGGTACAGCTCGTTATTTAAAAGACCAAAATATAGACATAAAGACTGTTATTGTCGAACCAGAAGGCTCCATTTTAAATGGTGGTGAATCAGGTCCCCATAAAACTGAGGGAATTGGTATGGAATTTCTTCCCGGTTATATGGACCCAGACTATTTTGATGCCATTCATACAATTTCTGACGATGATGCATTTTGGTTTGTAAAAGAATTAGCAGCAAAAGAAGGATTATTGGTTGGCAGTTCATCCGGTGCTGCCTTTAAGGCTGCCATGTTGGAAGCAGAAAGTGCTAAAGCTGGAGCGAATATTGTCGTTATATTCCCAGATGGAAGTGAACGCTATCTAAGTAAGAAGATTTTTGAAGGGGGGATTTAGGTGAAAAGAAAAACAAAATTAATTCATGGTGGTATAAGTACCGACCCGGCAACAGGAGCAGTTTCATTTCCCATTTATCAAGTAAGTACCTATAAACAAGAAGGTGTGGGCGGACATAAAGGCTATGAATATTCAAGAACAGGAAATCCAACGCGATTTGCGCTTGAAGAGCTAATTAAGGATCTTGAGGGTGGTCAAGCAGGATTTGCCTTTGGTTCCGGAATGGCTGCTATGACAGCTGTAATGATGCTTTTTAACAGTGGAGATCATGTGATTTTAACCGATGATGTGTATGGCGGCTCTTTTCGTGTCATGACTAAAGTATTAAACCGTTTAGGTATTGATTCAACTTTTGTTGATACTAGTAATCTCAATACGATTGTCAGTGCGATAAAACCAAATACTAGGGCAATTCATTTAGAAACACCCACAAACCCGCTTTTGAAGATTACTGATATTGAAGCAGTAGCAAATCTTGCGAAAGAACATGGTTTATTAACAATTGTTGATAATACGTTCTCAACACCTTATTGGCAAAATCCTATTGAGCTTGGTGCTGATATTGTTCTTCATAGTGCTACAAAATATTTAGGAGGCCATAGTGATGTCGTAGCAGGCTTAGCTGTAGTTAACAGTAAGAAGCTTGCTGAAGACCTTCATTTTGTCCAGAACTCGACTGGAGGCGTATTAGGGCCACAGGACTCATGGTTATTAATACGAGGGATTAAGACATTAGGTATTCGTATGGAGGAAACGGAGAAAAATACCGCTGCAATTGTTCACTTCTTACATGAACACACTAAGGTACAAAAAGTATTTTATCCTGGATTGGAAACACACCCACATCATGCAATTGCTAAAAAACAGGTAAGAGGTTTTGGTGGTATGGTATCATTTGATGTGGGAAGTGCAGAAAATGCAGATAAACTATTAAGTAAAATTCATTATTTTACTTTGGCTGAAAGTCTGGGTGCCGTTGAAAGTCTAATCTCTGTCCCAGCTAGAATGACTCATGCTTCCATTCCCGCAGAACGGCGTGCGGAATTAGGGATTACCGATGGGCTAGTCAGAATTTCAGTAGGTCTTGAAGACGTTGAAGATTTGATTGACGACTTAAAACAGGCCTTAGAATAATAAATTCTTTGTCCGGCTTATATGCCGGATTTATTTTTTGTTTGTTTTTCTAAAATTTACATACTCTTTTATGCTGTTTTTTATGTTAAAGTAGCTTAGTAGATTTAAAGAAAAGCAGGTGACCAACAGTGGATAAACAAACAAAAAGTCTTTATGAAAAAATGGTTGATTTTAAACAATTTGCTGTCGTATTACTCGCTGTCGGTGTATTTTTCTTTTTAGGTGTAATAATTCCATCAGACACTAAGAGTGAGATGGATATAAATATAATGATGATCTCCTCTATGTCCTTTTTAGCGGTTTCGATTTTACTTTTTATTCAATCGAAACAGTGCCAGCTTAAACTTATGGATATAGAAGACGGCAAGCAAAGATAAACGTTCCCTTGGGACGTTTATTTTTTTTGAATTAAACCAGGCGATTTAACTATTTTTAAAAAAATATCAAAAAAGTGGTTTACAAAGGGTATGTCGCTGGATATAATTACCGTAGTTAGTAAAAAATTCCGAAGGAGGTCGAAGAAAATGATGATGAAATTAATGGTTGCTGCCACGGGTAATGCTATTTGGATGACAACTGCATATGTAAATAATTTGCATTCGACCGACAGGAATGGATTGCTTAACTAATTTTTTAGTTACCTAACATATCCATGCCGCAGGGAGAGTGCTGCCCTGCGGTATTTTTGTGCCTAAAATTAAGGCCGCAAGGGAGTAATTTTTCTTGCGGCCTTTTTGCGCCTGTTTAATGGATATTATTAACAAATTTGGTTATAAAGGGAAGGGGTGATAGTTATGACACTAAATATATTTTTTATCTCGATTACATTAAAAAAACGCAAAGAAAGTCTACAACAAGCAACTCGAAATGAAACGATAGAAAAACTTTTTGAGCAAAACAAGGAACGTCAATTGTCGGTTTATCATTTACTATAAATTAACCCTTAAAAAAGGAAGTGTATTTAAATGACTCTTAATATTTTATTTTTTTCAATTACAGTTAAGAAACGTAAAGAAAGTCTGCAAGAAGCAATGCGAAATGAAATGGTTGAAAAGTTATATGATCAGCACAAAGACCGTCAAGTTACTGCTTATCATTTAATGTAATAAACCCTTAATGGGAGGTGATAGTCATGACCTTAAATATTTTTTTCTTATCCATTACCATCAATAAACGTGAGATGAGTATCGAAGAAGCAGCACACCAAGAACAAATTGAAAAAATATATGAAGCAACGAAGGATCGTCAGATATCCGTTCATCGCATTATGTATTAAGGCTTTAAATGAAAAAAAAGGAAAGGTGGGTTTACAATGATTTATTTAATTCAAAAACGCGGTGCAAGCTTATGGAGTATGAAAGATACCACCTAGTTAGGATATTAAGGAGGTAGTTGAAAAATGCCGGTGCATACCTTTTTATTGTTTCTTTTCATGAAAGCAAAGAAGAAAAACAAAAAGTGAAATCATAAATAACAATAAATGATTAACGATAAATGTTTGTTAACAAAATGTTCACAACCCCTTAAGTTAGATACTGTGAAAATGTGATAAATTCGAAGTAGATAAAAGGATCTATCTTAAGGGGTGGAGAATATGTTCATGATCGTGATGGCTTTGGTCATAACAGCGGCGATTGGCTGTGTAATAACAGCGGAGCTAAGTGTAGAATAACAAGAAGCATTGACCTTTTTAAAGGTCAGTGCTTTTTTTGTAGTGTGATAAAAGCCTATATTTTCAAATAAAATGTTTTGGACAGACACAATCACCCTGTTTATAACATAGGAATTAGTTATAGGCAAAGCCCAAAAAAGCACGGGGGTGGATGTGCATGGCAGGGATTCTCACAGCACTTGGTTATCTCATTAAAGAATTTTTATTTCTTGTCTCTTATGTTAAAAACAATGCTTTTCCGCAGCCCCTATCTGCTGCAGATGAAAGGAAATATTTACGGTTGATGGCGGAAGGGGACTCACATGCTCGTAATATGTTAATTGAACATAATTTACGGCTTGTAGCACATATTGTAAAAAAGTTTGAAAATACTGGTGAGGATTCAGAGGATCTAATCTCAATAGGAACGATTGGTTTGATAAAAGCAATTGAGAGCTATTCCGAAGGGAAAGGAACAAAGCTTGCCACGTATGCAGCACGTTGTATTGAAAACGAAATCCTCATGCATCTTCGAGCACTTAAGAAGACGAAAAAAGATGTCTCTTTGCATGACCCAATTGGACAGGATAAAGAAGGTAATGAAATCTCACTGATTGATGTACTCAAATCCGAATCAGAAGACGTTATTGATACCATCCAGTTGAACATGGAACTCGAAAAAATTCGGAAATATATCGATGTCCTTGACGACAGAGAAAAAGAGGTAATTGTCGGCCGTTTTGGCCTTGACCTTCAAAAGGAAAAGACCCAGCGAGAAATTGCGAAAGAATTGGGGATATCGAGAAGCTATGTTTCAAGGATCGAAAAACGCGCACTAATGAAAATGTTTCATGAATTTTATCGTGCTGAAAAAGAACGTAAAAAGAAGAACTAGAAACAGAGCTGGTGTATACGGCTCTGTTTTTTTTATTGGCTGTGTTAAAGGTAACTATTGATTTTAGAACTCTG
>NZ_NPDD01000158.1 GCF_002272245.1 Bacillus sp. 7884-1
CCTGCGGAAAGCGAAGCGCCTGAAGCACAAATCAACAGCCTAATTTAACACAGCCTTTTAATTAAAACGGCAGATGCCTATACATAAAAGTATACAGGCACATAACCTAGTATTAAAAGGGAAAGGGGGTATTTATGTGTCATATGGTTATCCAAATCCCTGCTGCTACCCAGCCCCTTATCCAGTTTATCCTGTTCCTTATGCAACTGGAGGAGGCGGATGGTACGCACTCTTCATCGTGTTATTAATACTAGTCTTAATCTTTGGCGGCTGGTGGTATTATACAACTTGCTGTTGAATCTTCAAAGCTTGTGCATTCGTTGCGCAAGCAATTTTTTATATAAACACACATAATAGAATTTTTCAAAAAATAAATTTATAATGTAAGGGTACATACATAAGGGGGGAACATGATGACAGCAACTACATATTCAGATGTTTGGAATCTTGAAGTATTTTTTAAGGGCGGAAGCGATTCTGCTGAACTAGCGGACCACTTAAAGATAACAAAGGAATTAATTGAGCTATTTGAAACAAAAGTAAAAAACTGGTCCCCGTTTAATACAGCTGAGGATAAGATTTTTTTAAAAGAGTTACTATCAGACTTTGAAAGCGCTGGTAAGAAGCTTCGTCAGGCAGCTGCATTTGTGGGATGCCTTCAAGCACAAAATACTGAAGATAAAAAGGCTTATACACTTGAAGCAACCGTAACAGGGCTAAGTGCTGCTTTTCAATCTGCACTTAGTGCATTTGACAACTTATTATCATCCATCAATGATGATGTTTGGGCACTAGTGTTGGAAGATGATAACCTAAAAGAATTGACGTTTTCCCTGACTGAACGCCGCGAACGAGCAAAAGAAAAGCTTTCGATTGAGGAAGAAGCGCTAATTAGTTCACTAGGTGTAGATGGTTACCATAGCTGGGGACAATTGTATGATCTTATTGTTAGTAAAATAAAGATTCCTGTTGAGGAAAATGGTGAGGTAAAGCAGCTTTCTGTTGGGCAGGCATCAAATAGATTTTCAAGCATCGACAGAGAAGTACGTAAAGCTGTATTTAAAAGCTGGGAACAATCATGGAATGAACAAAGTGATTACTTATCGAAAACATTAAATCATCTCTCTGGATTCCGTTTAAATGTTTATAAAAAACGTGGTTGGGAAGATGTATTGAAAGAACCATTAACTATTAATCGAATGGAAAAAGAAACATTAGAAACCATGTGGACAGTCATTTCTGAAAATAAACAGCCCCTTGTTGAATATATGAATCGTAAAGCGAAACTCTTGGGAATTGAAAAATTAAGCTGGTTTGATTTAGATGCTCCATATGGAAAAACTGAGTCAAAGGTTTCTTACCAGGAGGGTGCTGAATTTATTGAGCAAAACTTTGCTCTTTTCGGTGAAAAAATGTCCACTTTTGCTAAAATGGCATTTGAGAACCAATGGATTGAAGCTGAAGACCGTCCTGGAAAAGCACCTGGCGGTTTCTGTACTGGATTCCCTGAAAGTGAAGAATCTCGTATTTTCATGACCTATTCAGGTACACCTTCAAATGTTTCTACACTTGCTCATGAATTAGGGCATGGCTTCCATTCCTTTGCAATGAGGGGAGTACATTATCTTAATCGCGGTTATGCCATGAATGTAGCAGAAACTGCATCTACCTTTGCAGAAATGATTGTTGCTGACGCAGCTGTGAAAAATGCTAAGGATGAAGAAGAAAAGCTCGCCCTGCTAGATGATAAAATTCAAAGAACGGTTGCTCTATTAATGAACATCCACGCTCGCTTTTTATTCGAGACTCGTTTTTATGAGGAAAGAAAGCGCGGTCCAGTATCAGTTGAAACTTTAAATGAACTGATGGAAGGAGCTCAGAAGGAAGCGTATTGTGAGGCTTTGGACGAATATCATCCATTATTTTGGGCATCCAAGCTGCATTTCTTTATCACTGGAGTACCATTTTATAACTTCCCATATACTTTTGGTTATTTATTCTCACTTGGCATTTATGCTCAGGCTCTTGAGGAAGGTAAAGGCTATGAGGAAAAGTATATTGCCTTATTAAGAGATACTGCTTCCATGACGGTTGAGGAATTGGCAGCTAAACATTTACAAGTGAATTTAGGTCAAAAGGATTTCTGGGAAAAGGCAGTAAAAATCTGTATTGATGATATTGAGGAGTTCCTTCAATTAACTGAAAATAAATAAAAAGTAAAGCCCAGCAGATACCTGCTGGGCTTTACTTGACTAGCTCTAGCGCCTAGGGGCTCGGGGTCATAAGCTGTCCAGTTCCGGCTCCTTGGGACTCGAGGAATAAGCCACCCCATGAAGAAGGCAAAAAGCGCCTTCATTCATGGTTCGTCTTATTCCTTCGTCCCAGGACAGTCGCCTCCACTTTTCTAAC
>NZ_NPDD01000159.1 GCF_002272245.1 Bacillus sp. 7884-1
AATCCGTCAAGAAGGTTAAAGAACAACCTTCCCGCCGGCTCGTCTTATGCCTGTCGCCCCTTTCAAGGCGCTTCCGCTTTTCCTTGTTACATCTTTTTAAGTTTAAAGGGGCTTACCATTAGAAATGATAAAATAATGATGATGAATAAAAAAGTTTGAGCGGGCAGGTATGGGATGGCTAAAAAGCTCAATGTTGCCAGGCACCCTGCTGCAGTAATCGGCAGACCAGTAAAATAGCCATTACTTTCTGTGATATTAAACCGAGCCAATCTAAAGGCTCCACAGCCGATATAGAAAACGGTGAAGAAGGATCCGGGTCCCCCAAATTCATTTAAGATTCCTTGATATAGTAATAGTGCAGGCGCCACTCCAAATGATATAATATCACTCATGGAATCTAATTGTTTGCCCAGCTCTGATTCAATATTAAACTTTCTAGCGGCCATACCATCAAAACGATCGGCTAATGCGGCGATAAAAATTAATAACAAGCTTAATCGTAAATTTCCTTCCATGGCGAAAATAATGGCAAATCCACCAAAAGATAAATTGGTTAAGGTAATAACATTTGCAGTTTGGGACTTAAGTTTCTTTATTGTAGAATCAAAAACGTCTAATAAAAACATTTTGCTCCACCACTCCTTTTCAACAAGCCGGAAGAGAACTTTAATTTTTTATGGTTTATCTATTATATACAATATTAAGCTTTTTAAGAAGTTTCGTAAAGAGTATTTTTACACTTTTTGGGGGTCATGTAATGTTTAAGCACGTTTATCGACTAATGATAGAACTTACCAATGGGAAGTGGACATCAGTTATTTTACAGCGTTTTGCCCGTTCTAGAATCAGCAGATTTGTTGTCCCTTCGTTCGCGAAGATTTATAAATTAAATCAGGAAGAAATGGAAAAGTCTCTGCATGAGTATCACACACTTCATGATTTATTTATTAGGACGCTGCGAAAAGAAGTTCGAAAAATTGACACAAATGAAAACACGGTGGTTAGCCCTGTAGATGCAGTAATTGAGGATGTCGGTTCTATTAATCAAACAAGTGAAATGGTTGTCAAGGGTAAGACTTATTCCATACAAGAAATGTTAGGCAGCCAGGAGACAGTAAATAAATATTTACATGGTACTTATATGATTCTATATTTAAGTCCAAGTCATTACCATCGGATACATAGCCCTATCGAGGGTACCATTGTTAAACAGTGGACGCTTGGCTCAAAATCATATCCTGTTAATAAAATGGGTCTTAAATACGGTGTTAGGACGTTGTCTAAAAACTATCGAATGATTACAGAAGTGAAAACAGCAAGCGGGCATGTTGCTATCGTGAAAGTGGGAGCCATGTTTGTCAATTCCATTGAAAAAACGCATAAAGGAATGACGCTTCAAAAGGGCGAGGAAATGGCCTACTTTAGTTTCGGGTCTACCATTGTATTATTATTCCAAAAAGAAACCTTTATACTAGATTCTACTATTCATACACCAAAGGACATTAGGATTGGCGAAAGAATTGGAGTCATGGCAACCCAAAATGGCGGCGCTAATTAGTGCCGTTGATTTTTTTTGCAAAAGAAAAGACCCTCAAGGGTCATAAGTAAAATATTAAGATGAAATTTTCATTTTGTTGAAAAGTGAACGACGATGAATTTCTGTTTCGATAAGATGGATAAACTCAGGACTTAGATTTAATTCTCTTGCTTTATAATAAGATTCAATTAATAACTCATCTGACAGTTTACGCAAGCCAGAAGCACCTCCATATAAAAAATAAATGGTACTAAATGAAAGTAAAGAAGCATAAAATGGTAGGTTCATTTGGTGTACCCTAAATCTACCAAATTAAGTTGGATTGGACAACCTTTCCAATTATTCACAATTAACAGTGGATAACTTGTGACTAATTTGTTTATAAAGGATAAAAATGTGACTGAAACAATGGGTATAATGTTAATAACTTTATCCACAGATGTGTAAAAAACCGAGATTTTGTCGAAAAATATTTTTTATTTCGTATTTAAAGCAAAAATATTCGAGATTGACAAATAATAAACTCATACAGCTATAATAGTTTTATTTTGATACTGAGGGTAAAATTGGTTATGATGGTACAGATAAACAGATGAATTAATGAGGTGTAAGCTGAGTGTTAAAGAAATTTTTGCCTGATGAGCATGTAAAAAGCATATTAGATATTCATCCCGAAGACTTGAAAAAAAGAGGGGTTAAGGGGATCATTACTGATTTGGATAATACGCTTGTGGAATGGGATCGTCCAAATGCCACTCCTGAACTTGTCGAATGGTTTGAACAAATAAAAAAGCAAAATATACTTGTAACAATTGTTTCTAATAATAATGAGATGCGAGTAAAGGAATTCTCCGATCCATTACAAATTCCTTTTATATTTCAAGCACGTAAACCCTTGGTGCGAGCGTTTAATAAGGCTCTTTCTCAAATGGGAATTAAAAAAGAAGAAGCAGTTGTCATTGGGGATCAGTTATTAACGGATGTTTTAGGTGGAAATCGAAGCGGATTTCATACGATTCTAGTGGTCCCTGTTGCACAAACAGATGGTTTTTTTACTAAATTTAACCGTTTTGCTGAGCGAAGAATTTTGAATTGGTTTAGAAGAAAAGGGATGATTCAATGGGAGGATTAAAGTGTGAGTGAACAAGAGCAATATTTATGTATGGGCTGTGGGGTAAAAGTTCAGACTGAAAACCCCGAGGAATTAGGCTATGCGCCAACATCAGCACTCGAAAAGGATAGTATTATTTGTCAGCGTTGTTTTCGCCTGAAGCATTACAACGAAGTTCAGGATGTCAGTTTAACCGATGATGACTTCTTGAAAATATTGAATGGCATTGGACAGACAGATGCCCTGATTGTTATGATCGTGGATATTTTTGATTTTAATGGAAGCTGGCTGCCAGGATTACACCGTTTTGTAGGAAACAACAAGATTCTGCTAGTGGGCAATAAGGTAGATCTATTGCCGAAATCAGTGAAACATAACAAATTGATTAATTGGATGAAACAAGAGTCAAAAGAGCTTGGGCTAAGACCTGAAGAAGTTTTCTTAGTCAGTGCTGAAAAAGGTAAGTACATTAGAGAAACAGCGGCTGCCATTGATGAAATGCGAAATGGAAAAGATGTCTATGTGGTAGGATGTACAAATGTAGGGAAATCTACATTTATTAATAGAATTATCAAAGAAGTTACCGGAGAAGGAGATATTATCACCACCTCACACTTCCCTGGAACTACTTTAGATATCATCAAAATACCACTTGAGGATGGTAAAGCATTGATTGATTCACCTGGAATTATCAATCATCATCAAATGGCACACTTTGTAGATAAAAAGGATTTAAAAGTGATTACACCGAAAAAGGAAATTAAGCCAAAGGTGTTTCAATTAAATGAGGGACAAACCTTGTTTTTTGGGGGATTAGCTCGATTCGATTATATTAGCGGAGGCAGGACTTCATTTGTCTGTCATATCTCAAATGAAATAAATATCCATCGGACAAAAACAGATAATGCAGATGAGTTATATGAAAATCATCTTGGAGAAATGCTCGCTCCACCTCGAAAAGATGAATTAGGAACATTTCCTGAGTTAGTGAAACAAGAATTTACGATTAAGGATGCCAAAACAGATGTAGTCTTTTCAGGTCTAGGCTGGATCACCATAAACGAACCCGGAATAAAGGTAGCAGCATACGTGCCTAAGGGTGTACAAACCTTAACCCGTAAATCTTTAATCTAAATAGACAGGGAAATGGGGGAGAAACAGGGTGAAGAAACTTTTTGCGGTTTTGGGAGATCCAATTGGCCACTCGATGTCACCAATCATGCTCAATGATATCTTATCCTTTTATGAAATCGATGCTCATTATCATCCTTTTCATGTTCGAAGAGATGAATTAGAAACAGTTATTAAGGGACTAAAGGCGATTGGTATCTCAGGCTTTAATATAACGATACCTCATAAAAGCACAATCATTCCTTTTTTAGATGAAATTGATGAATTAGCTTTAAGCATTGGGGCAGTCAATACGGTTGTAAATGAGAACGGAAAATTGGTCGGCTATAATACAGATGGATATGGGTTTATTAAGGGATTAAATCCTTATATGTCATCTTTTTCTGACAAGAAAGTATTGGTTATTGGTGCTGGAGGGGCGGCAAGAGCGATTTATTTTACAATGGCCAAAATGAAGCCTTTGGCAATTGATATTTCGAATCGAACTGTCCTTAAAGCCCAAGAACTCCTTGATGCATGTCCATTTGAATCAAACTCAAAAGCCTTATCTTTAGAGGAGGCAGAACTTTATTTGAATGAATATGATGTGGTGATTCAGACGACGATGATAGGGATGTACCCGAAAATTTCGGAAATGCCAATTAGCCTAAAACTTTTAAAGTCCCAATCCTTGGTTTGTGATATTATTTACAACCCGTTAGAGACCCAATTTTTAATGGAAGCAAGACAAAAGGGAGCAACTGTTCAAAATGGAGTTGAAATGTTTGTTTATCAAGGAGCGCTTGCTTTTGAGAAATGGACAGGAATATTCCCAGATGTAAAAAGAATGAGAGAAAATGTACTACAACAGCTTGGAGGCGTGAAATGTTAACAGGAAAACAAAAAAGATATCTACGATCGAAAGCCCATCATTTAGATCCGATTTTTCAAGTAGGAAAAGGCGGGGTAAATGAAAATATGGTTAAGCAAGTGGCGGAAGCGCTAGAGGCAAGAGAACTTTTTAAGATAAGTGTTTTGCAAAATTGTGAAGATGATAAAAACGTTGTCGCAGAGCAGCTTGCTAAGGGAACAGGTGCAGACATTGTCCAAATTATTGGAAATACAATTGTCCTATACAAAGAATCGGTAGAAAAGAAACAAATTACACTTCCATAAGGAGGATTCGTCATGCCGAAGGTTGGGATATTGGGAGGAACATTTGACCCGCCTCATTACGGCCACTTGTTAATCGCTAATGAGGTACTCTCCAAACTTAATCTTGATGAAGTATGGTTTATGCCAAACCAAGAGCCTCCTCATAAGAAGAAATCAGAATCAGTTGAAAATCAAGAACGCTTGCAAATGCTGGAGCTCTCAATCAAAGGGAATGAAGCATTTAAAATTGAAAAAATTGAGTTAGAAAGATCAGGTCCTTCATTTACTGTCGATACGATGCGGATATTAAATGAAATGTATCCGAATCACAAATTTTATTTTATCATCGGTGCGGATATGATAGAGTACCTTCCTAAATGGCATAAAATTGACGAACTGATTGAACTTGTCCAATTTGTTGGTGTTGAAAGACCTGAATACAGCTCAAAAACGGATTATCCAATCACTTACGTGGATGTTCCTGCAATCGATGTCTCTTCAAGTATGATTAGAAAGAGAGTACAACAAGGCATGACGGTACGCTATTTATTACCCGACCCGATTATTGATTTTATTAGGGAGAATCATTTATATGGAACGTGAAGAGGCATTAAAAATTGTTAAAGACCAATTAACAGACCATAGATATCAACATACCTTAGGAGTCATGGAAACGGCTATTGCTTTGGCGGAACAATATGGTGCTAATGAAAAAAAAGCAGAAATGGCTGCAATCTTTCATGACTATGCAAAATTTCGACCTAAGGATGAAATGAAACAAATTATTTTATCGCAAAAGTTCCCTCAAGATTTACTTCACTACCATGCTGAGTTGTGGCATGCTCCAGCAGGGGCTTACTTAGTCGAAAAAGAAGCTGGGATAAAGGATAAGGAAGTATTGGATGCGATCCGTTACCATACATCAGGAAGGCCAGGAATGACTCTGCTGGAAAAAGTAATTTATTTAGCAGATTATATTGAACCTGGCCGCCATTTTCCAGGGGTAGATGAAGTCAGAGCTTTAGCCAAGGAAAATTTGGACACTGCATTAATACAAGCAGTTAAAAATACAATACTATTCTTAATGAGAAAGAATCAACCGGTTTATCCGGAAAGCTTTCAAACATATAATGATCTCGTAATGAATCGGAGGATTGATTAATGTCTAATCAAGAGTTATTAAAAATTGCAGTAAAGGCTGCGGATGATAAAAGAGCTGAAGATATTCTAGCACTCAATATGCAGGGGATTTCCTTAATTGCCGATTATTTTATTATTTGTCACGGAAACTCTGACAAACAAGTACAGGCAATTGCAAGAGGAATTAAAGAAAAGGCAGAAGAAAATGGATATAATGTGAGAAGAATGGAAGGCTTTGATGAAGCCACATGGATCTTAATTGACCTTGGTGATGTGGTTGCACATGTATTCCATCGTGATGAAAGAAGTTACTACAAGTTAGAAAGGTTATGGGGCGATGCACCTTTAGAGGATATTCGCAGTGAGCTGACAACATGAGTTATGAGCAGTTTGCCTATTTATATGACGAGCTCATGCAAGATGCTCCATACGATGAATGGGTTAGATTTGTAAAAGAAAAAGTGAATAAATATCAAGTAAATGGTAACCATTTACTTGATTTGGCATGTGGTACAGGAGAGCTCTCCGTTCGTTTTGCTCAGGAGGGCTTTTCCGTTACTGGTGTAGATTTGTCTGCCGATATGCTTAGTGTTGCACAGGCAAAAGCACAGGAAGAAGGATTGAATATTCCTTTTTTTGAGCAAGATATGGCACATTTAGAAGGACACGAAGAGTTTAATATTATTGGGATTTTTTGTGATTCCTTAAATTACCTGAAATCTGATGAAGACGTGATACATACTTTTTCGAGTGCTTATAGTCATCTAAAAAATAGCGGTATATTCTTCTTTGATGTCCATTCTACTTATAAAATTTCTGAGCTTTTTATCAATCAAACCTTTACATTAGCAGATGATCATTTATCCTACATTTGGAATAGCTTTGCCGGTGAATTTCCAAATAGTGTAGAACATGAACTGAGTTTTTTCATATTAGATGAACAGTCTGGAAAATATGATCGTTTTGATGAACTTCATTACCAAAGAACATACCCTGTTCAACAGTATTCAAAATGGTTAAATGAGGCAGGCTTTGAAATCCTCGAGATTTGTGCAGATTTCGAGGATATTGAGCCGCAGGATCATTCAGAAAGAATATTTTTTATTGCAAGGAAAAAGCCATCATATTAAAATTGATGGCTTTTTTAAAATTATTTTTAAAATAAATAAAGGAATTTGACTAACCTTGGCGAATTAATGCTTATAGAACTGCAAGTTAACTTTTTCTATGTCTTCATTAAATTTTGTATGTGTGGCTTGGAAAATATGTTCAAAGAGATCTCCAAGCTCTTCCTCCATTACCTTAATGCCCTCACCAGTAATACCACCCTTAACACAAACTTTTTCTTGTAACGAAGGTAATGTATAATGTCCTTGTTTTAATAACTCTCCCAGGCCGACAATCATTTCACTTGCCATTACTGTTGCTCTTTCTTGATCAATGTCCGTTTCTTTTACAGCTGCAAGGATAAAACGCTGCAATAGATAACTGAAAAATGCTGGACCACAGCTAACGATATCAGAAGCCACTCTTGTTATATTCTCCTCAATACTTACTGGAATCGAAATCTTCGCAAACATACTTTCCACTTTTGTTTTCCAATTTTCACTGCAATGTTCACCGTATGTTATCAGTGAAACTCCCGCTAGTGCACGGTTTGTAATGCTTGGAATAACCCTTATAACTGAACAGGCTGTCTTTGCTTCAAGTTGACTTGTATCAATAGGACTTGTGATGGAAATAACACATTTTCTATTATTTAAATGTGGGTTAATTTCATTAATAATGGTATAGACATCTAAGGGTTTAACACAAATAAACACTAAATCGGATTGAGATGCCACTTCAGCTGCATTTTCCCCAACCCTTATTCCCTTATATTTATCTTTAAGCAGCTTCGCTTTTGTTTTTGTTCTATTTGTAATAACCATTGAAGAAGGGGAAACTGCTTTTCCATCGATTAAAGCCTCAACCAAAATAGTCCCCATATTACCGGTACCAATGATACCAATTTTCATTATTCCGACCCTCCTTCGCATGCAGATTCTCTAATAACAATATGAAATATGATAGTGAAATATACCAATTGAAAGGATGGATTACTTATGAAGGACTGGATGTATGAGCATAAAGTTTATGTGATCATTACTGTCATGATAGCTTTTGCTGCCATTTTCTATTTCTTAGAAGAAAGTAAATCTTCTGTAAGTGACGTAGAAAATATTGTCCCGCAAGAAATAAAGGAAGAGAAGGATATTCCCCAAGTACAAGAAGAAATTCAAGAACCTGAAATGATTATGGTTGATGTGAAGGGGCAGGTTACCATGCCGGGTGTATATTCAACAAGTCAGGGCGAAAGGGTAATAGACGTTATCCATCGTGCTGGCGGGCTAACTGAAAACGCTGATGAGAGCCAGGTGAATTTTGCTGAACATGTTCAGGATGCCATGGTTATTTATATCCCCGCAAAGGGAGAGGCAGTAATTAACGTACCTGCAGGAACAACTGTTAATCCTTCGAACACTGGCGGCGGTATAGGTAAAGAAGCAAAAGTTAATGTAAATAAAGCAGATGAAACACAGTTGCAAAACCTTCCGGGAATTGGTCCTTCAAAAGCGGCAGCGATTACGGAATACAGAGAGACAAGCGGTCCGTTTAAGAGTATTGAAGATTTGAAAAATATTAGCGGAATTGGTGATAAAACTTTTGAGAAGCTAAAGGATCTAATTACAATCCAATAAGAAAACTCATTGACCATTTAAAGTCTTAGATATTACACTTAAGAGAGAGAAATATCGAAATTTGGAGGAGTTGGAGAAAGTGGAACGCATTTCGTGGGATCAATATTTTATGGCTCAAAGTCATTTACTGGCGTTAAGGAGTACCTGCACGCGGCTGACAGTGGGCGCGACAATCGTTAGAGATAAGAGAATTATTGCCGGTGGTTACAACGGTTCAATCGCTGGTGGAGACCACTGTATTGATAAAGGCTGTTATGTCATCGATAATCATTGCGTAAGGACGATACATGCCGAAATGAATGCCCTCCTGCAATGTGCCAAATTTGGTGTCCCCACAGCTGAAGCGGAAATTTATGTTACCCATTTTCCATGCCTGCAGTGTTGTAAAGCCATAATCCAAGCTGGGATTAAGACAGTCTATTATGCAGAAGATTATAAGAATCACCCTCATGCAGTGGAGTTATTCCAACAAGCAAATGTAAATACCGAAAAGGTAGAACTAAAAGAATCAGTGATTGATTTTCGTAAGATAAGTCAATAATCCCCCATAATAACGCCGGTGTATCCGGCGTTAAAATACTCCCCAACAAATTGGAGAAAACCATGAATAGTAAATGCTTCTTTTTTGCAATTGCGGCCATATTAGGAGTTTTAACCTCACTTTTCTTTTATCCCCCTTTCTTACTTTGTTCCATTATTTATTTTTATTTCCTTTATACTTTTAAGAAGTATTCTAAACAACAATTGTTCATTGTCATCTGCCTCTTTCTTACTTTTTTTCTCACCGGTCACCATACGATTACCCATAATAAAACTAGGCTGCCGGATTCACTGACAACCTTTTATCTACAATATACGGAAAATACCAAAGTTGATGGCGATTTGCTCCAGGTTATCGCATTGGATACTAAGAATAAAGAAAAGCTTTTAATACGATATAAAATTAAAACAGAGGCAGAGAAAAAGGCGCTAAAAGATACGAATTTTTATGGACGTTTATGTCATGTAACAGGAGTATTAACAGAAGCTTCTATTGCCAAAAATCCAAACGCCTTTAACTACCGGAAATATTTAGCTGAAAAAAAGATTTATAAAATAGTGGAATTAGAAGATAACCCACTTAATAAATGTGCTGAAGTTAAATCAACGCCATTAACCATGATTAAAGACGTACGTTTTACTGGCATTAAATACCTCGAAAAAAATTTCCCTTCAGAAATTGCCGCTCTTTCAGCTGCATTAATATTTGGAGATAGAAGCATGTTTGATCCTGAGGTGCTGATAAATTATCAAAAAACGGGCATTGTTCATTTACTGGCAATATCGGGTCTTCATGTTTCCTTATTAATCGGAATGGTGTTTTATTTAGGAATTAGAATCGGATTTACTAGGCAGTTTATGATGAATTTTCTTCTCGTTCTGTTGCCGATATATGCGATATTAACAGGTGCTTCACCTTCGGTTATTCGTGCGGTGTTAATGATCTTCCTTGTTTTATTGGTTGTAAGATGGAAGAAGCAAATAAAATTGTCACCAATCGATGCCATTAGCCTTACCCTTTTGATTTATGTGTTTTTTTCTCCTTTGATTATTTTAGATGCAGGTTTTCAGTTATCGTTTTCAGTTAGCTATGCCATTATTTTATCTGTCACTAATATTTTCCCGCGGTATCAAGAAAGTATTTCAGCGATGGTTGTCACCTCCATTATTGCTCAACTAGCAGCTTTGCCGATTTTACTGTATCATTTTTTCGAAATTTCTTTTATAAGTATTGTTGCTAACCTTCTCTATATTCCTCTCTTCTCGTTTGTATTTCTCCCTGGATTATATATCTTGTATTTCATTCAGATAATATTTGGTGATACTCCTTCAATTCTGATTAACTTATTTATGAAAATTATTACCTTAGCCAATGCCCTTATTGAAAAACTTGCAGACCTATCTTTTGCCCAGCTTGTAACCGGAAGACCAAATATCCTTCTCTTCATAATTTATATGGTAATCATCCTCGCCATTTTTCTAATATGGGAAGCGGGTTTTCAGCAAAAGAGGAAAATATATGCCATTTTTTTAGTGTTTACCTTGATTACCTTCCAGACCATCTGGAATTGGGCCAATCCGTTTGGGGAAGTCACAATGATTGATGTTGGCCAGGGAGATAGTATTTTAATCCATTACCCATTTGGTAAGGGTACCTATTTAATTGATACGGGAGGAACCATTCAATTCGAAGAGGACGAATGGAAAAAGGCAGCAAAACCATTTGAAGTAGGGAGAGATGTTGTTGTCCCTTTTTTGAAAGGAAAGGGGATAACGAAATTAGATAAACTTATTCTTACACATGGTGATACTGATCATATTGGCGGCACTCTTGCACTTTTAAAAGAAATAGAAGTTACACAAATATTAATGCCATCAGTTGCTGAATTATCAAAATCAGAGTTAACCATTCTTCAGGAAGCAAAAAATAAAGGTATTCAAGTTGTTATGGTCGCTGATGGGAGCCAATGGGAAAATGAAAAGAGCACATTCTATGTTCTAAGTCCTGAAGCAAATTTTCAAGGTGAGCGGAATAGTGGGTCGATTGCAATTATGGCGGAAATTGGAGGGCTTAATTGGTTTTTTGGCGGCGATCTTGATCAGGAGGGAGAGGAAAGGATAATAAAGAAATATCCTGATTTGCATATAGATGTACTGAAGGCAGGACACCATGGAAGTAAAACATCAACAAGTGAGCTATTTATAAATAAGATAAAACCTGCTATCTCATGGATTTCAGTTGGTGAGCATAATCGTTATGGTCATCCGCATAGCGAGGTGTTAGAACAACTCGGGAATACAACTGTATACAGGACGGATGACCATGGTGCGATCACCTATAGGTTTTATCAGGAGAGTGGAACCTTTTCTTCGGTTTTACATAAGATAAAGCATTAACCTATCAGAAGAGGTAAAAGAGACTGTAAGGATTACAGTCTCCAAGAACTAATTATGTAGCAGTACATTTAGATTAGGATCCGACAACTTTAATAACGGTTGCAATAATAAACATTAGAGCAAAAACACCAAAAGAAACAACAAAACCTACCCCAGAATCAATTGCATCGTTGCGTTTAGTTTGCACATTCTTTTCAAATTCATTCATAGTATACCCCTCCTATTTCACATAATAGTATAAGCTTTTTTACTTAAAAAATCCAGCATGCTTTTAAAATCTACTTCCTATATTGACAAGAGTTGACACAAATACTTTAAAGCAAAAAGGTGACACTAAATTTACACAAGTAACTCCGCCAAGCAATTAAAAGATCCTAGGGCTTTAATTGCAGGCGTTCATTATAGATCGGGAATTGGCGCTTTCTAAGAAAGCTTTCAATTCCCTTTTAATACTTGTCAAAATGTCCAAGCTTCATTACGATAGATAATGGAAAGTGAATCGAAGGGGAGCTTGGAAATGGTATTAGATATTTGGAAACAAATTAAACAGCGGGAAATTGCTCCCATTTATTTATTATATGGTACAGAGGCATATTTAATCAATGAAACGAAGCAATTGCTGCTTAATCAGGTGTTAGATGAAGAGGATAAGGATTTTAACTTTACTGCGTATGATTTAGATGAAACACCTATTGAAACAGCTCTAGAAGACGCAGAAACCTTTCCTTTTTTAGGTGAGAAAAAAGTCATCTTTTTACATAATCCTAAGTTTTTAACCGCTGAGAAGACAAAAGATAAAATGGAACATAATCTAGCGCGGCTTGAGTTGTATTTAAAAGAACCTGCCCCCTATACGGTCTTAGTTATATCGGCGCCTTATGAAAAGCTCGATGAACGAAAAAAAATTACTAAAGAGCTAAAAAGGACAGCAGTTACAGTAGAAGCAAAGAAGTTGAATGAGTACGAATTGAAAAATTGGGTGAAGGAAAGAGCAAAGAAAAATGGAATTGTTTTCGACCCGGATGCACTTGAACTCCTGATTACGCTTGTGGGTACAAATATGTTTATGATTACAAGTGAAGTTGATAAATTAGCTTTGTATGCTGCAGACGAAAAACAAATTAAGGCTTCTATGGTAGAAAAATTAGTGTCGAGATCCCTTGAGCAAAATATTTTTACTTTAATTGAGAGGGTAGTACAAAGAAGGCCTGAAGACGCACTTAGAATTTATTACGATTTATTAAAGCAAAATGAGGAACCGATTAAGATATTAGCACTGCTTGCGGGCCAATTCAGGCTTATTTATCAGGTGAAGGAGCTTTCAAGGAGAGGTTATGGACAACAGCAAATGGCCGGTTATTTAAAGGCTCATCCATTCCGGGTAAAGTTAGCTGCTGGACAAGCTAATCAATTTACGGATGAAGAATTAACTAACCTTATGAGCATGCTGGCGAATGCTGACCTTCAGATGAAAACGGGCGGCATGAATAAATCATTACTAATTGAGCTGTTATTGTTCAAAATAAAACGGTAGACATAAAAAAACGATTCCAATCAGGAATCGTTTTTTTATGCTCTCAAATTATAGAGTGTTAGCTTTTTTAGTAAGACGTGATTTTTTACGGGCAGCAGCATTTTTGTGGATAAGACCTTTTGCAGCAGCCTTGTCTAATTTACTAGCAGCAGTTACTAATGCTTCCTTAGCAGCTGTTGCATCGTTAAGTGTAATAGCAGCTTCTACTTTCTTAACAGCAGTACGAGTTGCAGATTTAACAGTTGTATTTTGAGCATTACGAGCTTCGCTTGTTTTTACACGCTTAATAGCAGATTTAATATTAGGCATTACTTTCACCTCCTACAAAGAATCGAGACTATATGAACTCGACTTTACCTTCATTCACAATTAATCAGAACAAGAGATATTTTATCAAACCAAACCTTATTTTGCAATACTAGAATTATCTACATATAAGAATAACCTGAATGTTTTAGCGGAAAAGGGGTAAAAATAGGGAATAGTTTCTAATTAGAAATTGGATGGGAGCGATACAAATGCAGGAGAATATGAACAAAAATATAGACTTAAGCCAGTATTCAATTCGAACGGATTTAGCGATTGAAGCGAGAGAAATGGTCATTGCTGACAGGGAAGGCTCAGTTCAACAGGGAGAGAACCTCTCGCAAATTGAAGGAGTCATTATTAAAGAAAAAGATATAGATGATATAAAAATCTCTTTAGTAGAGGTCACAGATGCAGGAGCACAACAGCTTGGTAAAAAAGCAGGACGCTATTTAACCCTCGAAGTACAAGGGATTAGACAGCAGGACACTCCTTTACAACAAAAGGTGGAGGAAATTTTTGCTAAAGAATTTGCTCACTTTCTAGAAGGCACAGGGATTAAGAAAGATGCCTCCTGTCTCGTAGTTGGTTTAGGAAATTGGAATGTTACTCCAGATGCACTTGGTCCAATGGTCTGCGAGAACCTCTTAATCACCAGGCATTTGTTTCAATTACAGCCAGAAAATGTTGAGGAAGGCTATCGTCCGGTTAGCTCCCTAGTTCCAGGGGTAATGGGATTAACAGGAATTGAGACGAGCGACATAATCTTTGGAGTAGTCGAAAAAACTAAACCTGATTTTGTCATAGCTATTGACGCATTAGCAGCTAGATCGATTGATAGGGTGAATTCTACCATCCAAGTTTCGGATACAGGCATTCACCCTGGATCTGGAGTAGGAAATAAAAGAAAAGAATTAAGTAAAGAAACACTAGGAGTTCCAGTCATTGCTATTGGTGTTCCGACTGTTGTTGATGCTGTTTCGATTACAAGTGACACGATTGATTATATCCTGAAGCATTTTGGCAAGGAGCTTAAGGAAGGAAATCGCCCTTCAAGAGCCCTCGCACCAGCGGGTATGACTTTTGGGAAACGAAAAAAACTTACCGATGATGATCTTCCAGAAGAAAAGCACCGTCAGACCTTTCTAGGGATGATTGGAACATTAGAAGAGGAAGAAAAACGCAAATTAATATATGAGGTACTTTCCCCTTTAGGTCATAATTTAATGGTTACCCCTAAGGAAGTGGATGTATTTATTGAAGATATGGCCAACTTGATTGCGAGCGGGTTAAATGCTTCGCTTCACAGTAATGTTGATCAGGGAAATGCAGGTTACTACACGAGATAATGTTTAAGAGACCACCTCACAATTGCGAATAATGGTTCTAGCAATTCTAGTAATGTCATAAGTATTTACTAGAATCGAATTGAGAGGTGGAACCATGAAATCTACTAGGAATTCTGGATTGTTTTTGACGGTGCAAGGGACGAATCTAATAAAAGTAACCTCTTTTATCTTGTTGTTTATGCTTTTGGTGTTTTCTATCAGCGGGCTGTTAACATCATTAAAGCCCCAGTTTAGACCAATGTCTAATTCTGTTAATACAGCTGCAAATCAAGTAAATGGGAAAATGCTCTATCAACTTATGGCTTGGGAGAATCATCATTTCTTATCTATTGAAGATAATTTAACAGCGAGCCCCAAGCTGACTAACTTAATTTTTAAGCTTTCAAGTAATATTAATTTAAATGACCCAAGGAGCCTTCTAGGCCGGGAGCTTCCAGGATTTGCCCAGTTTGATGGGAAAATACTCGTTGCTGGTCAAGGTTCAAATTATACGAACATGCCATTTGAATCCTCACCCCCTTTAGAAATAATGAAAGCAGAACGAGAAGCGTCATTGCAAAATATTGAAGGTATTGACAAAGGAAACGAGGATGATATTCCTTCGAATCCCTCACTTACAACAGGTGATAAAAAGGTGGTTCATCTTTACTTTACTCATAATCGCGAGTCATACCTTCCCTATTTACAAGGGGTGACCGATCCGAATCTTGCCTATCATTCACAATTGAATGTCACCAAGATTGGCGATCAGTTGAAGGAAAGCTTAGAGGCTAGAGGCATTGGAACTTCAATTGATAAGTCTGATATTATGGGATCCGTGAAAATGGCTGGTACTTACCAGAAATCTGGTGAATTAGTCCAGACGGCAATGGCTCAAAACCGTGAATTGGAATACTTTATTGATGTCCATAGAGATGCACGCCGTAAAGATAAAACGACGGTGATGATAAATGGCAAGGCATATGCACAGTTGGCTTTTGTTATTGGCGGGAAAAATCCAAATCATGAAAAAAATGAAAAGTTAGCACGTGATTTGCATAATCTTCTTGAAGAGAAATACAAGGGATTGAGCTGGGGAATTCACATGAACCAGGGTGCCGGGCAAAACGGTGTCTATAATCAAAATTTGTCTGAGAATGTAATTTTAGTGGAATTTGGCGGTGTGGATAATACTTTCGAAGAGTTAAACCGTTCAGCTGACGCACTAGCAGATGTCTTTAGTGAATATTTCTGGCAAGCAGAGAAAGTTAATTCCGATGGTGCGCAATCCACGGATAAACAATAGAAGTAAAGGAGCATGTCCAATGAAAATGTTCATGCTGAAATTTTTTTGTATCTTAGCCATTATGTTTATATCGGTTTTAGCTGGGATGCAGCTGGCGAATGACGGCATTCATAAAATGAAGGGCTACGATGACCCGAATTTTCAAAACGCTGTTGCTATTAATGACAATGGCGAACGTGTAAAAGCTACTTTTTTGGGAAATGAAATATCGAGTCATGACATTGATGAAAAGAAAAAGAAGCTTGAGGAAATAAGTGCCTTTAATCTATTTTCCTCAATGGGTAAGAAGATATCTGAAGGTGTCTCCACTGCTTCGGAAAAACTGATTAGTCTAATAACCGAATAAATATTCCTAGCGGTTCCTTCTCTTGGATGCCGCTTTTTTTGTGTGATTTCAGTTTTAATTGAATCTTATTTCCCGTACTGATATAATCAAAAATAGTGTAATTGTGCGAGTTATAGTAGGAGTGAAATACATGAACAGAGAAGAAAAGCTCAAAAGACAATCAAATATAAGAAATTTTTCGATTATAGCCCATATTGACCATGGGAAATCAACATTAGCAGACCGTATCCTAGAAAAAACAAATGCATTAACTTCCCGTGAAATGAAGGCTCAACTTTTAGATTCGATGGATTTAGAAAGAGAACGCGGGATTACGATAAAGTTAAATGCTGTCCAATTAAAATACAAAGCAAAAAATGGTGAAGAGTATACTTTCCATCTGATTGATACACCTGGGCACGTCGATTTTACCTATGAGGTTTCTCGAAGCCTTGCTGCTTGTGAAGGTGCTGTTTTAGTCGTTGACGCCGCACAGGGGATTGAAGCACAAACCTTGGCGAACGTTTATCTTGCATTGGATAATAACCTTGAAATTATACCGGTTATTAATAAAATTGACTTACCAAGTGCTGAGCCTGAAAGAGTCCGTAATGAAATTGAAGAAGTTATTGGACTTGATGCCTCTGAAGCAGTTTTAGCGTCTGCCAAAGCGGGAATAGGGATTGAGGATATCCTCGAACAGGTGGTAAAAACTGTCCCTGCTCCAACTGGTGACCCTGATGCTCCATTAAAAGCACTAATTTTTGATTCTCTTTATGATGCTTATCGTGGTGTAGTGACCTACATCCGAGTTGTTGAAGGCAGCGTCAAAGTAGGAGATAAAATTAAAATGATGGCAACCGGTGCTGAATTTGAAGTAAATGAAGTAGGTGTATTTACACCAAAATCGACGCTGGTCGATGAGCTAACCGTTGGGGACGTTGGATTCCTTTCAGCTTCAATTAAAAATGTTGGGGATACAAGGGTTGGGGATACCATTACAAATGCAAAAAATGGTTCAACAGAACCCCTTCCAGGTTACCGTAAATTAAATCCAATGGTGTATTGTGGTTTGTACCCAATCGATACTGCAAAATTTAATGATTTACGTGAAGCATTAGAGAAGCTGCAGTTAAATGATTCTGCGCTTCAATTTGAGCCGGAAACTTCTCAAGCCCTAGGCTTTGGTTTCCGTTGTGGGTTCTTAGGTCTTCTTCATATGGAGATTATTCAAGAGCGGATTGAGCGTGAATTCAAAATTGATTTGATTACAACAGCTCCAAGTGTTATCTATGATGTACACATGACAAATGGCACTCAAATAAAAGTGGATAACCCTTCAAATCTTCCGGATCCACAGAAAATTGACCATGTTGAAGAGCCTTACGTAAAAGCCACGATGATGGCT
Source organism: Bacillus sp. 7884-1 (assembly GCF_002272245.1). Lineage (GTDB taxonomy): Bacteria > Bacillota > Bacilli > Bacillales > Cytobacillaceae > Neobacillus. The sequence goes on from NZ_NPDD01000159.1 coordinate 17,939, forward strand.
CCAAATGAATATGTCGGTGCGATAATGGAGCTGTGTCAGCAAAAGCGTGGTATTTTTATTAATATGCAATACCAAGGTGAAAACCGTGTAAACATCATCTATGAAATTCCGTTAGCAGAAATTGTTTATGATTTCTTTGATCAACTTAAATCTAGCACACGAGGCTATGCATCATTTGATTATGAATTAATTGGCTACAAACCGTCTAGCTTGGTTAAGATGGATATATTGTTAAACGCTGAAAAGGTGGATGCCTTAAGCTTTATCGTTCATAAAGATTTTGCCTACGAACGCGGCAAAGTCATTGTTGAGAAGCTAAAGGAATTAATCCCAAGGCAGCAATTCGAAGTTCCTGTCCAAGCCGCTATTGGTCAAAAAATTGTTGCTCGTTCAACCATTAAATCCATGGGTAAAAACGTATTGGCTAAATGTTATGGGGGAGATATCTCCCGTAAACGAAAGCTGCTCGAGAAACAAAAAGAAGGTAAAAAACGGATGAAACAGGTTGGTTCAGTCGAGGTCCCACAAGAAGCCTTCATGGCTGTCCTAAAAATGGATGATAACAATACAAAAAAATAAAAACAAAAACGGGAGGTTTGGAATTGTCTATTAAATAGGCGAAATCCAGCCTCTTTTATTTATATAAGAGGTGAAAGTATGATTAAAGCTGCTTATCTCCATATACCCTTTTGTGAGCATATTTGCCATTATTGTGATTTTAATAAAGTATTTCTTAAAGGGCAGCCGGTGGATGAATATTTGCAGGCTCTTGAGCAAGAAATGGTCCTAACATTAAACAAATATCCAACTGACAAACTGCAAACCATTTTTGTGGGCGGTGGGACACCGACCTCCCTAAATGAACAGCAGCTTGAACGGTTTTGCGGAAGTATAACCCGGAACTTACCGATGAATAGAAATGTTGAATTTACTTTTGAAGCAAATCCAGGTGATTTAACAAAAGAAAAGTTACAAATATTAAAAGATGCAGGTGTAAACCGACTTAGTCTTGGTGTTCAAACCTTTAATGATGAATTATTAAAGAAAATTGGTCGTGTCCATCGTGCAAAAGATGTTTACCAAACAGTAGAGATTGCAAAGTCTATTGGCTTCAAAAATATTAGCATTGACTTAATCTTCAGCCTGCCGACCCAAACCATTACTGACTTTAAAGAGTCATTGACTCAAGCTTTTACACTAGACATTCAACATTATTCGGCCTATTCGTTAATTATTGAACCAAAGACAGTTTTTTATAATCTTATGCAAAAAGGGAAACTCCCTACACCGGGAGAGGATGCGGAAGCAGCAATGTATGAACTGCTTATGGAGCAAATGGAAAAGCACAGATTTAATCAGTATGAAATTAGTAATTTTTCAAAGCCTGGCTATGAAAGCAAACATAACCTAACATACTGGAATAACGATTACTATTATGGGTTCGGTGCAGGTGCTCACAGCTATGTGAATGGCTGGAGACGCTCGAATGCAGGACCATTGAAAAAATATATGGAACTAATTGATAACGGGAACCTCCCTATCTTTCAGGAACACCAAACTTCAAAAGCAGAACAAATAGAAGAAGAAATGTTTTTAGGTCTGCGAAAAACAGATGGAGTATCTATATCCCATTTCATCGGAAAATTTGAAATTGATCCACTGGAAATATTTGAAAATGAGATTTCTGATTTGATTGCAAAAAAATGGATAGAAGTAAAAAAAGATAATATATATTTAACAAAAACAGGGCGGTTATTAGGAAATGAGGTTTTTCAATCATTTTTAGGGGTTACGACTAACCCCTAATTAGGTGGCTTTGCAATTTCTTAATATCAAATGATTGACACCATCCCCCTATTTTTGATAATTTATTAATAGAATTAGCACTCGACTTCAATGAGTGCTAACAGAGGTGATGAATGGTGTTAACAGATCGTCAATTATTGATTCTTCAGGTTATTGTTGATGATTTTATTCGGTCTGCACAACCTGTCGGCTCAAGGAGTTTGTCGAAAAAGGATGAAATATCATTTAGTTCGGCGACTATTCGGAATGAAATGGCTGATCTTGAAGATCTAGGCTATATTGAAAAAACGCATACTTCTTCTGGTCGTGTTCCTTCTGAAAAAGGCTATCGGTATTATGTAGATCATTTGCTGTCGCCGCAAGCATTAAACAAGCAGGATATAACGATTATTCAATCAATCTTTGCTGAGAGAATTTTTGAGTTCGAAAAAATCATTCAAAAATCAGCTAAGATATTATCTGAGCTAACCAATTATACTTCAATCGTTTTAGGTCCTGCTGCCAGCTTTAATAAACTTAAACGGATACAAATCATTCCTCTAAACAAGGAAAGTGCAGTAGCAATTTTTGTAACCGATTCGGGCCATGTTGAAAACCGAACATTTTATTTGCCTTCAACCGTGGATGCAAGTGATTTGGAAAAGACCGTCAATATTCTAAATGAGCGTTTGACTGGGGTAGCACTTGAAGATTTAAATGATAAAATCTACAAGGAAGTGGCAATGTTACTAAGGCAGCATATCCGTAATTACGATTTAATGTTGCATACCATTTCGGATTCACTAAAAATGCCGGTTAATGAAAAACTCTTCTTTGGCGGAAAGACAAATATGTTAAGTCAGCCAGAGTTTCATGATATCAGTAAGATTCGTGAACTATTACAAATGATTGATCACGAAGAGTGGATTTACCCATTAATCAAAAATGAATCTGCCGGTATTCACGTAAAAATCGGCAGAGAAAACAAAAATAGCGCTATGGAAAATTGCAGCCTTATTACCGCAACCTATTCGGTTGGGGCTGAGAAATTGGGAACCATTGCGATTCTTGGCCCAACGAGAATGGAATATTCCCGAGTTATAAGCTTGCTGCAGTTTTTAAGTAAGGATTTAACCTCAGTTTTAACAAACCTGTATCAAAAATATTAGGGGTGGAAATATTGAGGAAGGGTGAATACTCTATTTTCGCCCTCCTTTTCATGAAATTAACTTTTACAATAAATGTTTAAAAATCCTTTAAGGAGGTGAGTAAGTTGACTAAAGATAAGAACAACACGCTTAATGAGGAAGTTGAATCTGAAACGAATGAACAAGTGGAACTTACCAATGAGGAAGTTGAAACTGTTTTTGATGAAGCAAGGGATTCAAACGAGGCTTCAACGGATGTAAACCATGCCGCTGAGATTCAAAACCTCACCAGTAAATTAGAAGAAGCAGATAATCGTTACCTGCGTCTTCAAGCGGATTTTGATAACTTCCGCCGTCGAACTCGATTAGATATCGAGGCGGGTGAAAAATATAAAGCACAAAAGTTAGTAACTGAACTGCTTCCAGCTTTGGACAATTTTGAAAGAGCCTTGCAAATAGAAGCAGACAATGAGCAATCACGTTCCTTGCTTCAAGGAATGGAAATGGTTTATCGCAGTTTAATTGACGCCTTGAAAAAAGAAGGTGTTGAACCAATTGAAGCAGTTGGGAAAGAGTTTGATCCAAATTTCCATCAAGCAGTAATGCAGGGAGAAGATGAGAATTTTGGCTCTAATATCGTAAGTGCTGAATTCCAAAAAGGGTACATGTTAAAGGATCGGGTTATCCGCCCATCAATGGTTCAGGTAAATCAATAACCCTACATATTAATACTTAGGAGGAAAAGGGAAATGAGTAAAATTATCGGTATTGACCTTGGTACAACAAACTCATGTGTTGCTGTTCTTGAGGGCGGCGAACCAAAGGTTATTCCAAATCCAGAAGGAAACCGCACAACACCATCTGTTGTGGCATTTAAAAACGGCGAACGTCAAGTAGGGGAAGTGGCAAAGCGTCAGGCAATTACAAACCCAAATACCATTATGTCTATTAAACGCCATATGGGAACAGATTATAAAGTAGAAGCAGAAGGAAAAAACTATACACCACAAGAAATGTCAGCTATTATCCTTCAATATTTAAAATCTTATGCTGAAGATTATCTAGGGGAGCCAGTTACAAAAGCAGTTATTACCGTACCAGCATACTTTAATGATGCAGAGCGTCAAGCAACAAAGGATGCAGGTAGAATTGCTGGCTTAGAGGTTGAACGTATTATCAATGAGCCGACAGCTGCAGCACTTGCATTTGGTCTAGATAAAACAGATCAAGACCAAACTGTTCTTGTTTACGACCTTGGCGGTGGTACATTTGACGTATCTATCCTTGAACTTGGAGATGGCGTATTCGAAGTAAAATCAACAGCTGGTGACAATCGTCTCGGTGGCGATGACTTTGACCAAGTAATTATTGATTACTTAGTAGAACAATTCAAAAAAGAAAATGGCATTGACCTTTCTAAAGATAAAATGGCATTACAACGCTTAAAGGATGCAGCAGAAAAAGCGAAAAAGGATTTATCAGGTGTTACTTCTACTCAAATTTCCTTACCGTTTATCACTGCTGGTGCAGCTGGACCACTTCACCTTGAAGTGACAATGTCTAGAGCTAAATTTGATGAGCTATCTGCTCACCTTGTAGAACGTACAATGGGACCAACTCGTCAGGCATTAAGTGATGCAGGCCTTACACCATCTCAACTTGATAAAGTTATTCTAGTTGGTGGGTCAACTCGTATTCCTGCTGTTCAAGAAGCAATTAAAAAAGCTACTGGTCAAGAGCCACACCGTGGGGTTAACCCAGATGAAGTAGTAGCAATGGGTGCTGCAATTCAAGGGGGCGTAATCACAGGTGATGTTAAAGATGTAGTATTACTTGACGTTACACCACTTTCACTTGGTATTGAAACAATGGGCGGTGTATTCACAAAGTTGATTGACCGTAATACAACCATTCCAACATCAAAATCACAAGTGTTCTCTACTGCAGCTGATAATCAAACAGCTGTTGATATCCACGTTCTTCAAGGGGAACGTCCAATGGCGAATCTGAATAAGACATTAGGTCGCTTCCAATTATCTGATATTCCACCGGCACCACGTGGAATTCCACAAGTTGAAGTAACCTTTGACATCGATAAGAACGGTATCGTAAATGTACGTGCTAAAGATCTTGGAACAAATAAAGAGCAGCAAATTACAATTAAATCTTCTACAGGTCTTTCTGATGAAGAAATTCAAAAAATGGTCAGAGAAGCAGAAGAAAATGCTGAAGCTGACAAACAGCGTAAAGAAGAAGTGGAACTTCGCAATGAAGCAGACCAACTAGTCTTTACAACTGAAAAAACATTAAAAGACTTAGAAGATAAAGTAGATGCTTCTGAAGTTGCAAAAGCTAACGAAGCAAAAGATGCATTAAAAGAAGCGATTGAGAAAAACGATCTTGCAGAAATCCGTGCTAAAAAAGATGCTTTACAAGAAATTGTTCAGGCGTTAACGGTTAAGCTATATGAACAAGCTGCACAACAAGCACAAGGAGCACAAGGTGCTGAAGGCGGAAACGCTGGTCCTAAAGATGACAACGTAGTCGACGCTGAATTCGAAGAAATTAAGGAAGAAAAGTAAAAGCGAAAAGCGGAAGCGCCTTGTTTA
>NZ_NPDD01000160.1 GCF_002272245.1 Bacillus sp. 7884-1
TGGAGCTAGACAATAATAGACTTACTAACTGATGAAAAAGTCAAAGTCAGCATCGGCTTTGACTTTTTCTTTGTAATTTGTGTTTTTATTGTGTTAGAATAATCTTTATGTGAAAGATTCGGGAGTGGTAATCATGAGTAAACGAGATTACTATGAGGTGCTTGGTGTTAGTAAGAGCGCTTCTAAGGATGAGATAAAAAAAGCATATCGAAAGCTCTCTAAACAATATCATCCAGATATTAACAAAGAGCCTGATGCTGCAGATAAATTTAAAGAAATCGCAGAAGCTTATGAGGTTTTAAGCGATGATCAAAAAAAGGCACATTATGATCAATTTGGTCATACGGATCCAAATCAAGGCTTTGGAGGCGGCGCTGATTTTGGCGGCGGTTTTGGAGGTTTTGAGGATATTTTCAATACTTTCTTTGGCGGCGGCGGCGGCGGCGGCGGCGGGTCACGCAGGCGCGATCCTAATGCCCCTAGGCAAGGTGCTGACTTACAGTACACGATGACAATTACGTTTGAGGAAGCAGCATTTGGAAAAGAAACAGATATTGAAATTCCGCGTGAAGAAACCTGCAGTACATGCAGCGGGTCTGGTGCTAAAAAGGGAACAAAGCCTGAAACATGTCAACACTGTCATGGAACAGGACAGTTAAATATTGAACAAAATACGCCTTTTGGCAGAGTGGTTAATCGCCGTATTTGTCACCATTGTAATGGTACAGGAAAAGAAATTAAGCATAAATGTGCAACCTGTGGCGGTAGTGGTAAGGTGAAAAAACGCAAAAAGATTCATGTGAAAATTCCTGCAGGTATTGACGATGGACAACAGTTAAGGATTTCAGGACAAGGTGAGGCCGGTATAAACGGAGGTCCATCAGGTGATCTTTACATTGTTTTCCACGTAAGAGAGCATGAGTTTTTTGAAAGAGATGGCGACGATGTTTATTGTGAAATGCCTATCACCTTTGTTCAAGCATCGCTCGGAGATGAAATCGAAGTCCCAACCTTGCATGGCAAAGTAAAAGTTAAGGTCCCATCTGGTACGCAGACAGGAACAAAATTCCGACTCAAAGGTAAGGGAATTCCGAATGTACGTGGATATGGAACAGGGGACCAGCACATAATCGTCCGTATTATTACTCCGACTAAGTTAACGGATAAACAAAAGCAGCTTCTTCGTGAATTTGCTGAACTTAGTGGAAATTCACCAATTGGTGAACATGAAGAAGGTTTTTTCTCAAAAGTAAAACGAGCCTTTAAAGGTGAGTAAGGATTGGAGTTGGTAGAATGAAGTGGTCTGAATTTAGTATTCACACTACAAACGAAGCGATTGAACCAATATCACATATTTTACACGAGGCCGGTGCCAGCGGTGTAGTTATTGAAGATCCTTTTGAACTAACAAAGGAAAGGCAAGATCAGTTCGGGGAAATCTACCAACTCAATCCAGATGATTACCCTGAAGAAGGTGTTATCGTTAAAGCCTATTTACCAGTTAACAGCTTTCTAGGTGAAACTGTGGATGCGATAAAAGAATCCATTAATAATCTGATTATCCACAATATTGATATTGGAATTAACAAAGTAACCATTAGTGAAGTGAATGAAGAAGAATGGGCTACAGCATGGAAGAAATATTATCATCCTGTTAAAATTTCTGAGAAGTTTACAATCGTTCCTACTTGGGAGATTTACACCCCAGTCAGCAGTGATGAATTAATCATTGAACTGGATCCTGGGATGGCTTTCGGAACTGGAACGCATCCTACTACGGTCATGTGTATCCAAGCATTAGAAAGGTCTGTCAGGCCAGGTGACAGGGTAATTGATGTTGGTACTGGCTCTGGAGTTCTTAGTATTGCTGCTGCCATGTTAGGCGCAGAAGATGTTCGTGCCTTTGATTTAGATGAGGTTGCTGTCACTTCAGCGCGACTCAACATAAAGCTTAATAAGGTAAGCGACAAAGTTACCACTTCGCAAAATAATCTATTAGATGGTGTAGAAAAGAACTGTGCTGACGTTGTCGTTGCCAATATTTTAGCCGAAGTTATTCTACGTTTTACAGATGATGTAGCACGTGTTGTTAAACCTGGAGGGACTTTTATTGCCTCAGGTATTATTCAGCAGAAGAAAGATCAAGTAAAAGAAGGACTCATTCAGTCCGGATTTGAGATCATGGAAACCATCTTAATGGAAGATTGGGTTGCGATTATTGCCAAAAGGGTATAATGCTTAAAAAAAAGGGGATAATGCCCCTTTTTTCTATTTCACTTCTTTAAAAGTGAGATTTAATACAGTACAATGAAGAGTAAAATGTTTTAGAGGGGTGCATCGTGTGCAACGCTACTTTGTTAAAAAACGAGCAAATGAAAATAGTTTTGTGATTGATGGTGATGACCGCCACCATATTACTAAGGTTATGCGTATGGAAATCGGGGACAAAATTATTTGTGTTGAACCAAACGGGGATGCAGCAGTTTGTGAAATTGCAAAAATTACCGATGAACAAGTCGTTGCAGACGTTGTACAATGGAAAGATGAGAAGTCAGAGCTTCCTATTTCAATTACGATTGCTAGCGGACTTCCAAAAGGGGACAAACTTGAATGGATTATTCAAAAAGGCACGGAACTTGGTGCCCATGAATTTATTCCTTTTGCTGCCCGTCGTTCAGTCGTAAAATGGGATGATAAAAAATCCGGTAAAAAAGTAGAGAGATGGCAAAAAATTGCCAAAGAAGCAGCGGAGCAATCCCATCGTGCATATGTCCCTGAAATTAGCAGCCCAATGAATTTTAAAGCTTTGATTGAGAAAAGCAAAAATTTTCATTATAAATTAGTTGCATTTGAAGAAGAAAGTAGAAGTGGTGAAACATCTATTTTTTCAGCAACATTACAAAAAATGAAGCCAGGGGAATCGCTGCTTTTGGTATTTGGTCCTGAGGGTGGATTAGCTGAAGAAGAAGTTAACGTTTTACAAGAAAATGACTTTACTCTTTGCGGCTTAGGTCCGCGAATATTAAGAACGGAAACTGCGCCACTGTATGCTTTAGCGGCGATTTCCTACCATTTTGAATTAATGAGGAGATGAATACAATGCCAACAGTCGCTTTTCATACACTTGGATGTAAAGTGAATCATTATGAGACTGAAGCTATCTGGCAATTGTTCAAGCAAGAAGGCTATGATCGAGTTGATTTTGAATCAATCTCTGATGTATATATAATTAATACTTGTACGGTTACAAATACAGGCGATAAAAAAAGCCGCCAAGTAATTCGCCGTGCGGTCCGCAAAAATCCCGATGCAGTAATTTGTGTGACAGGATGTTATGCGCAAACATCACCTGCAGAAATTATGGCAATACCTGGTGTTGATATCGTAGTTGGAACCCAGGATCGAGTGAAAATGCTTGAATATATAGAACAGTATAAGACAGAACGCCAGCCAATAAATGGTGTTGGTAATATCATGAAAAACCGTGTCTATGAAGAACTTGATGTTCCTGCATTTACCGATCGTACACGTGCTTCATTGAAAATACAAGAAGGTTGTAACAACTTCTGTACTTTTTGTATTATCCCATGGGCACGCGGGCTAATGAGATCACGTGATCCAAAAGAAGTCATTCGTCAAGCACAGCAGCTTGTGGATGCGGGTTACAAAGAAATTGTGTTAACCGGGATTCATACAGGTGGATATGGCGAGGATATGAAGGATTACAACCTTGCCCTGCTGCTTCGTGATTTAGAAGCCCAAGTAAAGGGACTTGCACGTCTCCGAATTTCTTCTATTGAAGCAAGTCAAATCAGTGATGAAGTAATTGAAGTAATTAAACACTCAAATATTATTGTTCGTCATTTGCATATCCCAATTCAATCCGGTTCAAATACAGTCTTAAAAAGAATGCGTCGTAAATATACGATGGAATTCTTTGGCGAAAGATTAGACCGCCTAAAAGAAGTACTTCCTGGTCTTGCTGTTACATCAGACGTAATTGTCGGTTTTCCTGGTGAAACTGAAGAAGAATTTACGGAAACATATAATTTTATTAATGAACATAAATTTTCTGAACTACATGTCTTCCCTTATTCTAAGCGTACAGGAACACCTGCTGCCAGAATGGATGATCAAGTGGACGAAGAAGTTAAAAATGAGCGAGTGCACCGCTTAATTGCTCTTTCTGATCAATTAGCTAAGGAATATGCATCACAATTTGAAAATGATGTATTAGAAGTAATTCCCGAAGAAGAGTTCAGCGAGGGACTGTATATAGGATACACAGATAATTATTTGAAAGTGGTATTCCCTGCAACAGAAGAAATGATAGGTAAACTTGTTAAAGTGAAGATTTCAAAAGCTGGGTATCCTTACAATGAGGGACAATTTGTCCGAATTGTTGAAGATGAACCAGTAAAACTTGAAGTATTTACGGAAGAAGAAGCTGCCATTTAAGGACCTATTTAGGTTCTTTTTTTTATATTGATTTGGGTATTCTAATGTTAGTATCAAATTCTTTATAGAAATGGGGCTAGTAAAATGGCTACTGCCAATGTTGCTTCGATGATTGACCATACATTGTTAAAAGCGGACGCTACACGTCAACAAATTGAGACCCTTTGCCAAGAAGCTAAGGAGCATAAATTTTTTTCCGTTTGTGTAAATCCCACTTGGGTTAGTACTGCGAGAGATTTATTAAGTGGAAGTGGCGTTAAGGTTTGTACTGTTATTGGGTTTCCACTCGGTGCGACAACTCCGGAAACCAAGGCATTTGAGACAAAAAATGCAATAGAGAATGGTGCGGACGAAGTTGACATGGTAATCAATATCGGCGCTTTGAAGGATAAAAATTATGAGTTAGTGGAAAAGGATATCCGGGCAGTTGTTGAAGCTGCAAAGGGTAAAGCATTAACAAAGGTTATCATTGAAACAAGCTTGCTTTCAAGGGAAGAAAAAATTCACGCCTGCGAGCTTGCAGTTAAGGCAGGAACAGACTATGTTAAGACATCGACTGGGTTCTCGACAGGCGGTGCTACGGTTGAAGATATTAAGCTGATGAGAGAAACGGTTGGACCTGATATTGGAGTTAAAGCCTCCGGAGGGGTTCGTAATACAGAAGATACCGAAAAAATGATTCAAGCAGGAGCAACGAGAATTGGCGCAAGTGCAGGAGTTGCCATTCTTCAAGGCTTGACGGTTACTTCGGATTACTAAAAAAGACGGCCATGGCCGTCTTTTTTGTGCTTTATTTTGTTTTTTCACCATGAACTTTCAGGATCATTTCACCAAATTTTGTTGCAAAAGGCAGGACCATGATGGATGAAACGACGTTAAATATAACACTAATATGTGCTAGTTGAATCATTTTTTCATCCGCTAACAAATGCGCATTCTCGGACAAAGCGGGGATAAAGGGAGTAAAGAGTAAAACACCAGCTACATTAAGCCAAACGTGTGCAAAGGCAGCTAATCTTGATTCTTTCCCGCCTCCAATCGAAGCAATCATTGCAGTGATACATGTCCCGATATTGGCCCCAAACACAATCGCAATTCCTGCATCAAGATGGAGCAACCCTGCCGTTAAAAACCCCATGGTGATTCCGGTCATAGCTGTACTAGATTGAATAATGGCAGTTATGACTGCTCCAGTTATAATACTTAAAATGATATTGTCGTTAATGGAGAGGATAAAATTATTGATAAATGGGAGTTCAGTTAATGGACGAGCCAAAAGCTCAAAACCTTTCATTGATGTAAAGACTGAGGCGATTCCAAAGGTGACCATACCAATGCTTCTAATCTTTATAGGTTTAAAAAAGGTAAGTAAGGCTCCAATAATAGCGAGTGGTACTAGAATTTTATCAAGATTGAAGGTAATTAGCTCTGTTTTAAAGGTTGTACCGATATTTGTACCCAAAATAATCCCAATAGATTGAGGAAAGGTCATGATTTTCGCTGAAATTAAGCCAATCGTTATGACCATGACGGCTGAACTGCTCTGTAATAAAGCAGTAACAAAGGTGCCTGTCACCATACCTTTTAGTGGTGTACTTGTTAGTTTTGTCAGCCATCCTTTTAACTTATTCCCCGATAAATTAAATAATCCAAACCTTATAATGGTCATACCGAAGATAAATAATAAGATAAATAAAATAAATAATACTATGTATAGCATGTCTTCACCCCCTACCTTCATTGTATGCCTGTGGGAAAGGGACATGCCAGATTTATAGTGGGTTGTTCAATAAAATGTGGATTTATGAATAAAAATATAAAAAGCTTGATTCATCTCTAGAAATACAGTTGACCTAATTTCTATGATATATTATAATTGCAGGGTACATGGATTGAATGTAAGTGTGTTGTGTTTCGGAGGGAGGGAAAGAGAATGTCTAAAACCGTCGTTAAGAAAAACGAATCGCTTGAAGATGCTCTTCGTCGCTTCAAACGTACAGTATCAAAAACTGGTACTTTGCAAGAGGCAAGAAAGCGCGAATTCTACGAAAAGCCAAGTGTAAAGCGTAAGAAAAAGTCTGAAGCAGCAAGAAAACGTAAGTTCTAAGAGAGGGTGTAATTAATGAGTCTTCTCGAGCGTTTAAATAGTGACATGAAACAAGCGATGAAAAATAAGGAAAAAGACAAACTCATAACGATTCGGATGGTAAAAGCTTCATTGCAAAATGAAGCGATTAAGCTTGGAACAAAAGAGCTTTCCGAAGAAGTAGAGTTAACTATCCTTTCTCGCGAAGTGAAGCAACGCAAAGAATCCCTCCATGAATTTGATAAAGCAGGTCGTCAAGACCTTGTTGATAAATTGCGTGCAGAGTTGGCTATCGTCGAACTGTATTTACCGAAGCAGCTTTCCGAAGAAGAGTTGTCAGAAATTGTTAAAGAAACAGTCTCTGAAGTCGGTGCAAAATCAAAAGCGGATATGGGAAAAGTGATGGCTGCGATTATGCCTAAAGTAAAGGGTAAAGCAGACGGGTCACTTGTAAATAAATACGTACAACAACACCTTTCATAATTATTCTGACAACCAAAACCGCGAGCGTATAGCTTGCGGTTTTTCA
>NZ_NPDD01000161.1 GCF_002272245.1 Bacillus sp. 7884-1
GTTTAGCAAATTTACAGTTTAGTGTTGAACAAAGAACCAAAGTTATAAAATTTTATATGCAATAATATATTTTTACAGAAGGGAGTGAATTATTTGTTCCGTGATCGTGTGATAGTGATATGTATTAGTGGACTTAGTGGAACAGGCGGGATGGATGGAATTCGTGATAAACTTCATGAAGTATTTGTTCCTCACGGGGTAAACCCTGATAACATCTTTCGTAGAAGTTGGAATAAAGAAAATGAATCTGATCCTAGTGCTGAACCTTGGGTAGACGACCTTAATAGAGAAATTAACAGGCGAACAGAATTGCCAACTTATCTTGCGATAATTGGTCATAGTTATGGAGGATGGGCCGCATGTAGGTTATCAAAAGTAACTAATAGGGTTCCTGACTTTGTTGCCCTTATTGACCCAGTATTCGGCCCAGATAATATTTTCAATCAGAATCAAGATTACCCTAGAGGCAACCTTATAAGAAACTGGTATCAAACAAATAGCCCTGTTTTTGTTGATCCTTGTACAGGTATTAAAATACCCTGTACTAGAGAAGTTGGTTTACATTGTGGCTATAGTAATGTACCAGGTGCCCATGAAAATATTGAGGAAGCTAAAAAAAGGAATTGGTGGGGAAACCATGAGAGAACATCGTGTCCAGGTGGAAGAAAACATGAACCTACATCACATATAGATATAGATAGTGACCAATGGATATGGCGTCAAATTTCTAATCAAATTTATTATGATATTATTGAATTAAAACAAAAGTATGTTATCAAGTCAGTAAGAGACGATAAGTATCTTAGTATTAAAAATGATAAAATATATCTTGAAAAAACCACACAAATTAAAAGGTCTCATGTCTTTACCTTAGAACACCTTGGATATAATGATTATGTTATAAAGGCATCGAATGAGAAATATGTAAGTGCTGAAGATGATCCTAATTTTGCTATATATCTAAGTTCAAGTATAGGTGTACCTCAAATATTTAACTTTCAACCTTTTGGACGTAATGTTTATGCAATAAAGGCATCGAATACTGAGTACTTAACCATAAAAAAAGATCAATTACATCAGTTTCCTAACTTAACTAACTTATCATATTTTGAATTTATTCCTCTGAAATAAAGATTATAGACTACCAAATAAATTGGAGAAAATAACTTTAACCTTCTAATCACTTATCTAACCTAAATATAAAGAACTAAAGCCTTTTTGTTGTATTAAATTTCAAGGATATATATGACTTTGTGAACGATTATACTTAAAGTAAAGGGTGCTTTACTTCAGTAAGGAGTAGAGCCTTTCTTGTTCCAC
>NZ_NPDD01000162.1 GCF_002272245.1 Bacillus sp. 7884-1
CAAAGAAACTGTTCGAGGGATGTTTTGCTTAGCGTCGTTTAAGCCTACTTACTAAATCCTCTATGTTTTCCTCAAGATTATTATCATCCTGTTCCAGTAAGAAGAATGTATATTCCAAAGCTCAACTCAGACAAGAAAAGACCATTGGGAATACCGGAACATGAAGATAAGATTGTACAAAAAGGCATTACAAAGATACTAAACACCATCTATGAGAATGATTTTCTAGACTGTTCCTTTGGATTCCGTCCAAATCGTAATTGCCATGATGCTTTGAAAATACTGAACCATTACATTGAAAAGAGGTCAGTAAATTATATAGTAGATGTAGATATCAAAGGATTCTTCGACAACGTTGACCACACATGGATATTGGAGTTCTTAAAACTGCGAATCTCTGACCCTAACCTCCTAAGATTAATTGGTAGGTTTCTTAAAGGTGGATATATGGAGGAAGGTAAGAAATACAAGACTGATACTGGCACACCGCAAGGTGGAGTAATATCTCCGATATTAGCCAACGTTTACCTCCATTACGTCCTCGACCTATGGTTTGAGAAAAGGGTTAGAAAACAGTGCAAAGGACAAGCATACATAGTGAGATATGCAGATGATTTTGTTTGTTGTTTTCAATCTAAAAGTGAAGCTGAACAATTCTTCGAATCATTAAAATTGAGATTAAAGAAATTTAATTTAGAAATAGCCGAGGATAAAACTAAAAATTATTCCGTTCGGAAGGTTTGCGGAGAAAGATACAAAACAAAGGGGAAACAGTAAACCAGAGACCTTCGATTTCCTAGGTTTTACACACTATTGTGGGAAAAGTAAACAAGGTAATTTCCGAGTGAAACGGAAGTCGAGCAGGAAGAAAGTCCAAGGCAAACTCAAAGAATCTAAGGAATGGTTGAAGATTAATAGAAATAAAGACATTCATATAATTATGGATAGATTCAGGCGCTCCCTTATAGGTTATTACAATTATTATTGCATCACAGATAATACCCAAAGTGTAAATAAATTCAGAGACAAAATCGGGTATTTACTGTTCAAATGGCTCAATAGAAGAAGTCAAAGGAAATCTTTTACCTGGGATAAATTCAGACTCTTTCTTAATAAATATCCATTACCTTACGCAAGAGTAAAGGTTAATATATATGACTTAAGAAAAGAAATTGGCTATATTTTGTAAATGGTAACTAGGAGGAGCCGTGTGCGTTAATAGCGCAAGCACGGTTCTGTGAGGGGGGAGGAATACAATCTACCGAAAGGTAGAGAGGTTCCCTTCTACTCGACTAGTTAAAGAAGGAAAAAGATAATTAGATATAGCGTTAGGAAAATGCAGAATACAAAATTAAGTAAATCCAAATAAAAAAAAGCCAAATTTCTCGCTTTAGCACATAGAAATTTGGCTTTAGAAGTTCAGATTGTAATTAAAATATAGATTCTCTCGAATACAGGATACTTGCCAGAATCTATAAAAACTTTGTCAGATAAATAATTTATCCTGTACGGTGAGAGTAGAGTAAATACATCAGTTTTAGCTTTCTTATGCATTGCTATGCATTAATCCTTCTTTAGTTAATTGACTTGAATGTTGTTTTTTAATAATAATGACAAATAAGCTTGCTAATAAACAGAAAATTCCTGCCAAGAAGAATGCCCAAGTGTAAGTGTTGAAAAATTTATAGATTAGCCCCCCTCCATAAGCAGATACTGCAGCACCTGCCTGATGAGATGCAAAAATCCAACCATAAACTACTCCACTTTTATTAGTGCCGAAGATTTGTCTAGAGATACTAATAGTTGGTGGAACAGTTGCAATCCAGTCTAATCCATAAAACACAGTAAAGATAACTAGCATAGTAATGGAACCTTCATTTAATGCATAAGGAAGTATTACAAGAGAAACCCCTCTTAAACCGTAGTACCAAAATAATAGCCATCGATTATCGAAACGATCTGACAGCCAACCAGATAGAGTTGTTCCTACTAGATTAAAGATTCCCATAAACGAAAGAAATGAAGCCGCTGTAACTAAAGGTATTCCAAAACTTATACAGTAAGAAACAAAATGTGTACCAATTAAACCGCCCGTTGAAAGCCCACAAATAAAGAAACTACCAGCTAATAACCAAAATTCCTTGACTTTCACAGCTTCGAATAAACCATTGAAGGCTACAACAATAGGATTTTCTTTTTGTGCTTCATTGCTCTCTTGTACCTCTGCTTCTAGTCCATATGGTAGAATACCAACATCTTTTGGTGTGTTTTTCATGAATAACAAGATTATCATAAGCATAATGAAACTGAGGAACATAATTAAACCAATCGCCCAACGCCACGAATAATTATCTATAATAGCCGCTAAGACAGGAAGTAAAATTAATTGACCTGTCGCTGTACTTGCCGTTAATATCCCTACTGCAAGACCTCTTCTTTTCTTAAACCAATGATTCGCCACATATGGACTTAATACCGTTAAAAAAAGACTGGAACCTAGCCCAATAATAAAGCCCCAAATGATGATCAGATGCCATGATTGATTCATAATAAAGGTTAGTATGATACCCGTCAGCAAAGTTGCCATAGAAATTATCATCATTTTCTTTAAACCAATCACATTAAGTAATGCCGCCATAAACGGACCTGCTATCCCAAATAAAAACAAACTAATGGCAAAAGCTAGTGCAATAACAGATCGATCCCAGCCAAATTCATTTTCGAAAGAATCTATGAAAACCCCTGATGATGAAATGACAATTCCCGATACGATAATGGAGAAAAATGTTATGGCAAGAATAAACCAGCTATAGTGTATACGTTTCAAAACTCAACCCTCATTCTATAGATATTTTTCATAATATTCTACATTCTTAAAGTAAGATGCATTCTTATTCCCAAGAAGTAGTTACTTGAAATCTTTCCCTGACTTTTTACATTCAAGGTGGCTATTTGATCGTTTCTAACTACATATTTCTCGATAGATTATAATTCTTTCTTAGTTAGGGGCAATTCAAAAATTAGTGAATCTCTATCAGGGTTATCATATTGAATAGGCAAGTCCTCTTTATCAATATTCTTAAATCCAACCTTTTTATATAAACCGTGTGACCTTGTGGCTTTAGATGGGGTATTCAATATTACCTTAGAAAATCCTTGTTTCTTCGCAAAATCAAGTAATGCTTCGAAAAGACCTGTTCCTATCCCAAACTCTATACCACGGTAATCTTTATAAACGAAAAATTTCTTTAATACTGCAATTTCATGGTTTTCTTCTGCAAACCAATAGAACCTTCAACCTCTCCGTTATCATTTAAAGCTAACCAAAAGTTACCACCGTCATTTATATGACTCGATTGAATGTCTAGAATATCTGGTTGTTCTTCCACACAAATACCCACTTCAATTTCCACATTCTGTACATACAATATCAATTTAATGACTTCTTCTTAATATCTATCATCGTAAACCGTAATCATTTTATTAACTCCCCCGTTTTCTATTTTTCTTAACATTAACTCGTAACTAATTATTAGTAAAATTGAAATTTATGAAGTTATCCATTGATTTTTTTGATACTATAGATGTAAGAATAGAATAAAAGTGGGTGAAATGATGGAGATACGCCATTTTGTTACATTTAAAAAGGTCATTGAAACGGGTAGCTTCACACAAGCAGCCGAACATTTAGGGTACACTCAATCCACGGTAACTTCTCATATTAAGGCACTTGAAGAACATTTAGGCTTACCTCTGTTTGATCGGATGGGTCGAAAGGTAAGATTGACTGATATTGGCAAGAAGTTGTTGCCCTATACTCAAGAGATGGTAGATACCTATGGAAAGATCGAAAGCATTACCAGTGATGGAGAGCTTACGAGAGGGGAGTTAAAGATTATGGCTCCTGAATCACTAACGGTATACCGCCTAGAACCAATATTAAGAGAATATAGAAAGAAGTTTCCCCATGTAAGCATCAGTTTAAGTAACGCCACCTGCGGTGATAACAAGAGAGCAATACTTAATGGCAGTGCAGATATTGCATTTGTCATGATGCCACAGTTACAGGATTCAGATTTAATCGTCCATTCATTGTTGCACGAACCTATTGTCCTTGTTGGAAGCCCTGACTGCTCGCTGAATATTTTGGATAATAGTTACGAAAATCAAAAGATAAGCGAATGTTTGATTGCGAATGAGAAAAAATGCAGCTATCGAACGATGTTTGAAGAATACCTTGGAGAACGGGGAATCGTACCTTCCCACACGATGGAGCTTTGGAGTATAGAAGCGATGAAACGTTGTGTAATGAGTGGGCTTGGTATCGCTTGTTTACCATTAATGACTGTAAATGATGAAATCAATGAAGGAAGGTTAAAAATTATTCCCTGCATTGGTGGCTTTAAACAGATTTTCTCCCAAGTCGGTTATCACAAAAGCAAGTGGATTTCCCCAGCTTTATCAATGTTTATCGAAATTACTTTAAAACATGCAAGAGATTGGTCATTTGGGGAAACTACTTGTTGAGTTTAGATTGTGAAGTTTTAAACTT
>NZ_NPDD01000163.1 GCF_002272245.1 Bacillus sp. 7884-1
AAACTACCATGAAAATTAACTTCTGTAAGATATGAAAAATGGCAATACTTAAATAGACGCAGCTCATTCAACTTTTTTTTAAAAGGAGAGGAGCGTCTGATCAGTGGTGTTTATAGACTTCATTAAGGATTAGGAGGCTTCTGTTATTGTTACAGTGTATCCTAGGTTTTCTAGTCTGCGGACCGAATGGCGTACAATAGATACCTGTCTTTGTTTATCAAAGTAGTCTTCGCCTAGGTCTACATACATTTCTTTTCTAGTTAACAAGTAATATGCGATTCGCAACATCGCATGGGCTACAACAATAGCTGCTTTTTTCTTTCCTTTTCGTCCAGCTGTACGTCTATACAATGCACCGAGATAGTTTTTGGAACCTCTGACTGATTGAGCTGCTTCTGTTAATGCGGATCTTAAGTATTTATTACCTTTTTTAGATTTACTAGATTTCCTTTTACCCGCACTTTCATTATGACCAGGAACCAAGGCAGCCCATGAACATAGACGAGCGGCAGTGGGGAATTGGTTTCCAACATCCGTTCCTATTTCAGCTAAGATTTGTTCAGCCATTCTGGTGGCAATCCCTGGAATTGAATCGAGACGTTCTATATCTTCCTGATAAGAGCTTACTCTTTGGGCAATCTCTTGATCCAACATTTCAATCTGATCTGTTAGAAAATCAATGTGCGTTAAAATAGTCTTTAACATTAAACGCTGGTGTGGATTAACATAGCCCTGAAGTGCCAGTTCAAGTTCTTCTTTTTTCTTCTTCATTGTACGTCGAGCGAAATTCGCTAGTTTCTCAGGATCATCCTCACCATCTGCAATAGCACGAAGCATATCCTTAGATGAAACACCCAAAATATCAGAAACAACAGATCCTAGTTTAATGTTTGCTCCTTCTAAAACCTTTTGAATACGATTGTGTTGTCTGGCTCGTTCTTCAATGATACTACGGCGGTAGCGAACAAGCTCTCGTAATTCTCGTTGATTTCGGTTAGGGATGAAACTAGCTTTAAGAAGTCCATGGCGAAGAAGTTTTGCAATCCATTCCGCATCTTTAACGTCGGTTTTACGGCCAGGAAGGGCTTTCATATGTTGGGCATTCACAACTAAAAACTCAATTCCTTCAGACTCCAATAAATTAACAATCGGTTTCCAATAAACACTTGTGCTTTCCATGGCAACATGGGTACAGCCATGTTCCTTAATCCAGTCCATTAACTTTAGTAAAAAAATTGTTTTGGTAGAAAACGTTTGAATCTCCTTTCTTTCAGGTGTCATTATACATACAGTAATGTTGTCCTTATGGACATCCAAACCACATGCTCTTTCAATGATTACATCCATTGAAATCTTTCCTTTCTAGGCTTGTAT
>NZ_NPDD01000164.1 GCF_002272245.1 Bacillus sp. 7884-1
TGCGATAGTGGAAGACGAGGATTGCTGCGGCGATCCTTTTTTGTACTTAAGCTAATAAGCAGGATACCTGGAGAAGGAAAAATCTTAATTAATGTAGAACTGGTAATGTATATTGAAATTCAATCAGCTGCCAAACGGCGCTTTCTTTTTGAAAGACAGGTTTTTGAAGAAGAACTAGGATAAAGAAAAGTATTGTTGGGGGTAAAAATGAAACCAATTCAATTGATAGAACTAACCAAAAATGTAAAAATTCTTTTTTCTAATAACCTCATAGAATTATCATCAAGACGAAAGAAAGAAGTTGAAGACTTTTGGGAAGAAATTAACCAGCAAAACTCTTTTCATAGGGGAGAAGTTTTTAATGTTCAAAGTATTATTGAACAGGAGAATTCGTATAAGATAGTACTTAACTGTACTGATTATGCTCACTATTTACATACTGTAAGAAACCATATTACTGATGATGAGGGATGTAAAGTTGTGGTGAATAGTAGAACCAAATGAAGATGAGGCGGAGTCCGTGATTCATAGACTTGTTACTATTGTTCAAAATAATTTAAGGGGACAAGGGGACGGTTCTACTGGTTCCGGCATTAAACAAAAACCATGAGAACCGTCCCTACGGTTTTTTAGAAGTCTAAATGGAGGTGATACAATGCCAGTAAAAGGTCTTAATCATTTTTTATTTTCAGTATCTAATCTAGAAGATTCTATTGAGTTTTATAAGATCGTGTTTGATGCAAAGTTGTTAGTGAAGGGGAGAAAAACCGCCTATTTTGATTTAAATGGGTTGTGGCTTGCTCTTAATGAAGAAAAAGATATTCCCAGAAATGAGATAAAACACTCATACACACATATAGCTTTTTCAATAGAAGAAGCAGAATTTGAAAATGTGTACCATAAACTAAAGGAATTGAATGTAAACATCCTGAATGGCCGCCAAAAGAGACGAAAAAGATAAAAAGTCTATCTACTTTACTGATCCTGATGGTCATAAGTTTGAATTTCATTCAGGTACTTTACAAGATAGACTGGATTATTACAAAAAGGAAAAAACGCATATGGAGTTTTACGATTAATTCAATGATCAGGTGGGAAAATGGAGAATATCATAAAACAATTAACCGAAATTAAATCCAAATTAGATAAGTCATTTCCATATAGAGTTTGTGGTCAAATCCAAGAGGATTTTCGAGATGAGTTTTTAAAGTTATCACAACAAGATAACAGTTTAAATGGTGATTTTAATGATTTTTGTATGAATATCGCTGGAACCCTAAGTTATGTGCTAGCTGGGAAAACAGATAGAATTCCAAAATGGCAGATAGCGATTTTAGAGATGTCATTTTTTGACCGCTTTCAACAGTATAAGTTTTTGGAATATGGAATTAGCAGCTATAAGGAATTTTTTGAGGAATATACAAACTTTGAAGAAACAAGAAAATTATTGCTGCAAGTATTGAAGTGAGAAATTCCGGGATTGAATGAGGGGCTTGTACAACATACGAAGTCTTTAGTCCAGGAGGAAATAAATGAAGGCTTGGAGGAATTTCTCTAAGCCTTTTTCTACTTTCTATGTCCACAATCTACGCACTCATCTGTAAAATAGCTGATTTTATGGTATCTACGAAAAAAACAAAGTATAGCTTTTAATTTCCTCATATAAAAGACTCCTCTAGTTGTTTTTTTGAATGGTATACAGCTAATCATACACAATCAACCTTAAACAACGATTACAAACAAATTAAGAACTAGGACAATACAATTAAACTCAACCTTAAACAACGATTACAAACAAATTAAGAACTATGACAATACAATTAAATTAAAGTTCCAAAAATACATCAATTAATCTATCGCAATATTACTCTATATCCTTATTTCATGCATTTCTTCAAATCAAGAATGGTTTGTAAATTCATACCTTCATGAAAAATCGTACGGATGAGGACTTGTTCGATTGTATGCATACCCATTTCTGTTGGAGGAAACTCTTCTTCTAAACGGTCACCGTATTCTGCTTTGATTTTAGCTGGCTGTTCTTTTAGTAATTTCTTTAACTCTTCAATGGTAGGTGTCTCCTGAGTGAAGTTGGCGGGGGAGGTCCCATAGCCAAACCAAGCCTTAAATTGTTCAGGAACTCCAGCTTTTTCTTTTGTAACGGCCTGGATCCATAGATACTGGTCAAGATAGATATGCCCGAGATTCCAGCGGATATTATTATTGAATCCTTTTGGAATCACTTCTACTTCCTCTTTTGTTACATTTTCCAGTACACCTAATATGTAGCTTCGATAGTTTTCTAATTGGGTAAATAATACTTCATGGCGACTTTTCACCTGCATGCCTCCTTTTTTCAATAGCATTGTATTCGATAAATGTAATAGACTTCCTGCCACTTTTTCCAAAAAAAAATAACTGACTTTGGTTAAGTCAGTTCATGTGACGCGAGGTGCTGCCTCTCGTCTAATATAGTATATTCAAGTGCATAGAGATGCGTTACAACAATCTACTATATTTTACTCTGCTGATACGCTTCCCTTACTCTTGCAATCTGGGCGAGATGTCCTCGGACATGATCAACGCGGTATTCTAGCAATTGTAAAAGGGTGAATGGACCAGCATCAGCATATATCCCTACCCGCTCCCATTTTTCTGGCGGCAACTGCATTAGAATAGGCAGCATGCTGGAGCGCAGCAATTGGAACAGAAGAAGATGTTGTTCGGAGTCCAGATTTTCATAATCCAAGCTATTCGCCCATGCATCCTGGTCAAATGACATCAAAAGCGGAGCCTCCTCCGACAAAACCTTTTTCATCCGCTGGGTTGAGACCAATTCGGAATCTGCCACATGGATGAGAATCTGATGAATGCTCCATTTGTTAGCTTCAGGCTTAAAACGAAGCTCTTCCTCAGACAACCCCTCGGTGGCCTTCTTCAGCAACTGATATCCATAACGATATTCTTCAAGCAATTTCTCCATGTTTGACCCTCCCTAGGGGGCATGGGGACGGTTCTTGTGTTCTCTGATGGAAAAAGTATCCATTTTTATTACCAGTAGAACCGTCCCCATGGACACCAATGTAATCATAAAGGAAATAAGTAAGGGAATATAGAATTAAAGATTAGTAGAAAGGTGTGTGACTTCTATTTTTCAAAAATTAATATCGTATGTAGAAGATATAAAAGAACGTAATCACAGCAGTGGAGCAGCACTCGTGATCATCAAAGACAACAAAATCGTCTTAGAGCACTATATCGTCTACCATTCCAACATAGCTCATTCTCGTCCCATTGATGAAAACTCTCGGTTTAATATTGCTTCAGCAAGAAAAAGCTACTTAGGTTTAGTTATAGCGTATGCTCTATATGAAGGCAAAATGAACAGCTTGGATGACCTAGCAGCGCGGTACTTTGAAAATTTGGATCAGGAGCTGCTAGGGAAAACGACGATCAGGCATTTGGTTACCCATTCTCACGGTTTGCACCAAAAGGCGGATGGAACAGTTTTTCGTGAGTTTGAGCCTGGTGAAGGATGGGCGTATAGAGGGATTAACGTTGTTATGATGACCGAGCTAGTGAACAGGCTTTATGGAAAAAGTTTTCCGGAACTCCTGGAAGAAAGAGTGTTCAAGCCATTAGAATTGAAGGAAACAGCTTGGCAAACGGAACGTAGTGAAAAATTGGTCCAGGTCATTGATGATCCCAGCGAGCCTGCCTCCTATACAGTAGGCCGTACGAAGGATGGAATGGGATCAAACCTGCACACCTCTGCCCGTGAGTTTGCACTATGGGGAAATCTCCATTTGAACAATGGAATGAAGATTGTACCTGAAGAAGTGATTCAATTGGCCACTCAAGTTCAAAGTCCACGTTATAAAAATAAAGATTCGCCAAAAAACGGATTGTTCTGGTATGTCCAAGGCACGCCCGCTCTAAAAAGTGAGTTGGGCGAAAGAGTGCCAAAAGGTTCGTACCAAATAATAGGCATTACCGGGCCAACGCTTTTAGTGATTCCAGAATACAACATCGTCGTCGCAAAAATGTATAATAAAAGATACAACTACGGGGGAAGCAATTACCTTCATTACTTAAGGGGATTTAGTAATTTAGTGGGGGATACGTTTTCGCTGAAAGAAGGAGGACCGGGGGGACGGTTCTAGTGGTTTTTATGGAAGGAATATCCATTTTTCGGACCACTAGAACCGTCCCCGTGGCACCGTGGCAGCATCCGCTGAAAGAAGGAAGGGGAATAGGTTGAAAACGAGAAATAAGCTGGTCCGAATGTCAAAGGTGCTCTCGATGGCTTTTGTGATCTTCCTGCAAATATACTGGTATAAACTTCGTCGAAAACCGAAGGAAGAGTGGGAAAAACTTTGGGGGAAAATAGGTGAACGGTATCGTAATACCCTATTTGAATTAGAAGGCTTATTGATTAAAGTCGGACAATTTTTGAGCACACGGGCTGATTTGCTGCCGAAGGCATTTATCAGTCAAATTGAAGATCTGACAGATAAAGTTCCGCCGTCTGACTGGAGTGAGATTGAGAAAATTCTAGAAAACCAATGGGGAAAGTCTCTTCATGAAAACTTTCTATCAATCGAAAAAACAGCAATTGCCTCTGCCTCAATTGGAGAAGTGTATAAAGGGGTCCTAAAGGATGGGACAGAGGTTGCGATTAAAGTTAAACGGCCATATATCGACAGCATTGTCCAAACAGATTTCCGAGTTTTAGCGATTATCATTTGGTTTGCTGATCATCTCGTGCCGATTCCAAAAGGTTTTATTAACTTTAAGGTCCTCTATCAGGAACTTAAACAAGTAATTGAACGAGAACTTGACTATACGATGGAACGCGATACCATCTTGTTTTTTAGAGAACGGTTGAAGGATATGGATATCGTCAAAATTCCTTCTGTTTATTCGGAGCTTAGTACACCGAATGTACTGGTCATGGAATGGGTAGAGGGGATTCGACTCACCGATATCGAGGGATTGGAACAGGTACCAGTCAGTCGCCAAGAGCTGGCTCAAAGGATGATGAAGGTTTTCCTTCCTCAATGGATGGAGCCAGGAAAGTTCCATGCAGACCCACATCCCGGGAATGTTCTGGTTTCAAGGGACGGGAAAATCATTTTACTCGATTTTGGAATGATTGGCGAGATTAGCAAAAAAGATGCGGCCCATTTTCAGAACTTAATTGAAAGCTTTCTTTCGAAAAATTATTCCAAAGCGGTGGATAGTTTATCCCAACTAGGATTCTTGCTGCCGGAGGCGGATTCTAGAACAATGGAGAAGCTTTTGGCAGAGTTGGTCTCCTTCGAACCGGATCAATTAAAGCAAATGGATTTGCTTGCATTTAAAAAGGAGATGAACGATACCATCCAAGCGCTTCCGATTCAGGTTCCGACAAGATTTGTCTTTTTAGGAAGATCATTCGTTACGGTCGAAGGGATTATCCGTAATCTTGCTCCTGAAGCAGATCTCATGGACTTAGCTAAACCAATTTTTCTCGAGTGGTTGAACAAACAAGGGAATAATAAATGGTCCTTAATCTGGCAATGGATTCAGTCACAGCCTGTTTTTAAAATTTTCCATTCGGTAACGGAATTCCTAAATGCCCCCCAAAGGCTAGAAGATTTAAAAGAACTCGAACAAAGAAGACAATTTCAATTTATGATTTATGAAAATAATAAAAAGCATTTCTTTCAGTTACTGATACTTGGAATCATCGGAATGGCGGCGGGCACCTATACTTCTCACTCACTCATTTTGAACCTGGCAGCCGGAGGAACCGCTTTTGCTTTGGTTGGATATTATATTTGCGGACGTAAACAGAAAAAATGGATGAAGTACATGCATGAAAAAAGAAGAGATTAGGAAAGTGTTGTTTTTGGACCGTCGGGACGGTTCTAGTGGCTTTTTTAATGGAAGGGATATCCATTTTTCAGACCACTAGAACCGTCCCCATGGCTGTCTCATTATCTAGTTGTTTCCTGATAAGTGACGTTCGTGACTTGTTGGGTTTCATTGTTAAATTCAATATTTACATAAACACCGAATTCCTTTTGAGTATCTTTTAGCCAAAATTTGAATCGCTCGGTTGAGGTTTTCTGTCCACGAGTTCTTCCAACATAGAGGAAATCGACAACCTTGGCATTCGGATACTTTTCCTTCGTTTTATCCATCGCCAACACACTCCACTTCGCATAAGGAGGTATCGGTTTCTGTTGCGCATGTGCTGGGTGTTCGAACTGAAATGGAGTGACAAGGGTTGAACAAAAAAGTATCGATAGACCTATGATCAGCTTTTTCATGTAAAATCCCCCTTTGTTGTTCTGTTATCATGGCATTCAAAGCAGTAAATTATGTACCGGACCTCATAAATGGGTCATGAGGCCTATCTATATGGAACTTTGACTCGGTGTTGGTTCATGAGACCAATTCTAAAAAATCGTAATTGAGTTTGGGCTTCATGAAGAGTTCATGAGATCACTTATCAAAAATAAGAATCTGGTTCTTGAGGACAAATGGCACGAGCTACTAG